>NZ_BCPO01000074.1:0-72086 GCF_016586105.1 Burkholderia sp. E168m15 | reverse complement strand
TTCCGCGTGCGCATCGCCGCGCTGGTGCTGCTGCCGTTCATGCTCGGCGCGGTCGCCGCGCATCTGCCGAACGGCTGGAGCTTCGCGTCGCCGCACGGCGGCTGGGAATATCCGGCGTTCTGGGCCGTCACGCTGGCCGTGCAGGCCCTGCTGGGCGGCGGCGCGTTCGCGCTCGGCGCGCGGGAGGCCGCGGTCCAGCGCGCATGACGTGAAGGAAAGCAGACGAAAGCGGCACGCGGTTCGGCGTGACCGGTTCCGGTGACACCCCGTTTGCCGATATCATCGCTCCCTGTATCCGCAATCGAGCGGCGCCTGCCATGCGGCCGGCGCCGCGCGGCTTTTTCGGGGGAATTCATGACGGTCATCGTGGTGGCGAATCCGAAGGGCGGCGTGGGCAAGAGCACGCTGTCCACCAACTTAGCCGGCTATTTCGCGGCGCAGGGCGCGTGGGTCGCACTGGCCGACCTGGACCGGCAGCAGTCCGCGCATGCGTGGCTCGACCTGCGGCCGGCCGGCTTGCCGGCGATCGAGGCGTGGGAGCTCGATCCGGAGGCGCCGTCGAAGCCGCCGCGCGGGCTGGAATATGCGGTGATCGATACGCCGGCCGGCCTGCACGGCACGCGGCTCAACGTCGCGCTGCAACTGGCCGACAAGGTGATCGTGCCGCTGCAGCCGTCGATGTTCGATATTCTCGCGACCCAGCAGTTTCTGGAGCGCCTCGCCGGCGAGAAGGCCGTGCGCAAGGGCAGCGTCGAGGTCGGGATCGTCGGGATGCGGGTCGACGCGCGCACGCGCTCGTCCGACCAGTTGCACCGGTTCGTCGAGGGGCTGGGCCTGCCGGTGCTCGGCTACGTGCGCGACACGCAGAACTACGTGCAGATCGCCGCGCACGGCCTGACGCTGTGGGACGTCGCGAAAAGCCGGGTCGAGAAGGATCTCGAGCAGTGGCGGCCGATCGTCGAATGGGCCGAGCGCCGCGTGCCGAAGGCCGAGAAGGCCGCCAAGGCTTCCTGAGCGGCCGGCCATCCGGCCGTCTTGCCGGCGCGACACCCAATGAGAAAGGGCCGGAACCGTGGTGTACGGTGTCCGGCCCTTCGGCGACCAGCGGCGCTGCGCGGGTGGCCCGCGCCACGGCACGCGGGCGTGCCGCTCGGCTTACGTCCAGTTCTGCGTCGGCACGTGATCGCGGTGGCCCTTGATCTTGTTGCCGTCGTCGATGAACACCAGCTTCGGCTTCCAGCCGGCCTGCAGCTCGGCTTCGTCGACCATCGCGAACGCGGCGATGATCACGAGGTCGCCGAGCTGCGCGCGGCGCGCGGCCGAGCCGTTCAGCGAGATCATCCCGCTGCCGCGCTCGCCCTTGATCGCGTACGTCGAGAAGCGCTCGCCGTTGTTGATGTTCCAGATGTCGATCCGTTCGTTTTCGATCAGGCCCGCCGCTTCGAGCAGGTCTTCGTCGATCGCGCACGAACCTTCGTAGTGCAGTTCGCAGTGCGTGACCGCCGCACGATGGATCTTCGATTTGAGCATGTGGCGCTGCATGGTGTCTCCGTGATGCGTCGTGAGGGGCGCGGGCGGGCCGGCCGTCAGATTTCCAGGTTGTCGATGAGGCGCGTCGCGCCGAGCTTCGCGGCCGCGAGCACGACGAGCGGCTCGCCGGCCTCGAGTTCGGCGGCGCTCGGCGCGATCAGGTTCGCGCGGCGGCGGATCGCGATGTAGTCGGGCACCCAGCCGCGTTCGGCCAGGTGCGTGTGCGCGTGCTGCTCGAGCTTGCCGAGGTCGCGTTCGCCGCCGAGCACGCTGTCGCGCACGCGCTGCAGCGTTTTCGCCAGTTCCGGCGCTTCCTTGCGCTCGTCGGTCGTCAGGTAGCGGTTGCGCGACGACAGCGCGAGGCCGTCCTCGTCGCGCACGGTCTCGGCCGCGATGATCTCGACCGGCAGCGCGAGCTGCTGGCACATCCGGCGCACGATCATCAGCTGCTGGTAATCCTTCTTGCCGAACACGGCGACGCGCGGCTGCACGCAGGACATCAGCTTCGTGACGACCGTGCACACGCCGGCGAAGAAGCCGGGCCGGAACTCGCCTTCGAGAATCCCGCCGAGATCGTCCGGCGGCAGCACGCGATACTCCTGCGGCTCAGGGTACATGTCGCGCTCGGTCGGCGCGAACAGCACGTATACGTTGTTCTGCTGCAGCTTCTCGATATCGTCCTGGAGCGTGCGCGGGTACTTGTCGAAATCCTCGTTCGGGCCGAATTGCAGCCGGTTGACGAAGATGCTCGCCACGACCGGGTCGCCGTGCTGGCGCGCGAGGCGCATCAGCGACAGGTGCCCTTCGTGCAGGTTGCCCATCGTCGGCACGAACGCCGTGCGGTTCTGTCCGCGCAGCTGGTCGCGCAGTTCCTGGATCGAGCTGATGACTTTCATGATCGGGTAGCGGGTTCCTCGCGCAGGCGCGCGTTGACGCCGCGGCAGCGGCGTCGGGGTCGAAGCGGAGAACGCCGGCGCGCGGGCGGCGCATCGGACGTCGGCGGATTGTAGAGGATTTGGCCGCGCGACGCATCGATAAAAGAACGATCGTTCACTTTATAGTGGGGCGTGCCGGACACCCGCCGGACGGCCGTCCGCCGCGGCGAAGCCGCGAGCGTCGGGATGAACCGCGGAGCGGGGAAACGGCTGAGGGAAGACCTTACGCGGGCAGGTACGCGAGGCGCACGTAGATCGGCGCGAACGGCTCGGCCTGCGTGATTTCGAGCAGCGATTCGCGCGCGAGTTCGAGCATCGCGATGAAATTCACGACGACGACCGGTACGCCGCGCGACGTGTCGAACAGGTCGGCGAACTCCATGAAGCGCGCGTTCTGCAGCCGGCGCAGGATCAGGCTCATGTGTTCGCGCACCGACAGCTCCTCGCGGGAGATCTTGTGGTGCTGCACGAGCTTCGCGCGCTTGAGCACATCGGCCCACGCGGCGCGCAAGTCGTCCGAATTCACGTCGGGAAAGCGCGGCGTGACGCTTTGCTCGATGTACACCTCGGCGCGCAGGAAATCACGGCCGAGCTGCGGCAACTGATCGAGCCGCTGCGCGGCGAGCTTCATCTGCTCGTATTCGAGCAGCCGGCGCACGAGTTCGGCGCGCGGATCCTCGGCTTCCTCGCCGGTGTCGGCCTTCTTCACCGGCAGCAGCATCCGCGACTTGATCTCGATCAGCATCGCGGCCATCAGCAGGTACTCGGCCGCGAGCTCGAGGTTCGACGCGCGGATCTGGTCGACGTAGCCCAGATATTGCGCGGTGACCTGCGCCATCGGGATGTCGAGCACGTTGAAGTTCTGCTTGCGGATCAGGTACAGCAGCAGGTCCAGCGGGCCTTCGAACGTTTCGAGGAACACCTCGAGCGCGTCGGGCGGGATGTAGAGATCCTGCGGCAGCTTGAAGAGCGGCTCGCCGTACAGGCGAGCGAACGCCGCGACACCGTCGACCGTGTCGGGCGTCGAATCGGCGCCCGCGGGCGCGGCGATCGCGTCGTCCTGCCGGGCGGCGCTGGCCTCGTCGGCGGCGCTCACGTCGTCAGAAGTTCTGGTAGTAGACGTACGACGTTTGCTTCACGCGCGATTCCTGCTGCTCGGCGCGCTCTTCGAGATCGATCGGCTGCTTGTCCCACAGAAGGGAACGGCCCTTGCGCTGCTCTTCCTCGAGCGTCGGCTTCTGCTGCTTGAGCTGGTTCAGGAACTGCGTGACGTCGGACTGGTACGGCATGGCTGGATCTTCCGTTTCGGGCGGCGCACGGTGCGCCGGATTCGCGATGGCGGGATTTTACCGCATCGCGGGGAACAGCCGGCGCCAATCGCGCGTCGAATCCGCGGGCCGGTACCGGCGGACACCGTGCGGCGGCCCTTCCGGCGCCTTGGCACTCTTTCACAATCGTTTGGCTGTGACGCCGGCGCCCTGTGGTCAAATACAGGGTTTTCCACGAAACCGTAACCATCCAGGACGGCGAGGTCATATTTGGCGGGGCAGTCGAACCAGCAAGCACACACGGCGCATCACGCGGGCCCGCGCGCGGCCCGCGATCGCGCCGGCGCCGCGGCCCGCGTCGCGCGGGCGGCCCTCGCGGGTTGCCTGGCCGCGTGTTTCGCGCTGCCGGCCCATGCGAAATACGACGTCGACATCGACGCGCCGCGCTCGATCCGCAAGCTCCTGAAGACCCATCTCGATATTGCCCGCTTCGCGAAGCGTGACGACATCAGCGACGACCAGTTCGACTTCCTCGTGACCGCCACGCCGCAGCAGGTGCGCGATTTGACCGCGACGGCCGGCTATTTCTCGCCGGTCGTGCGTACCGACGTGCGCACCCGCGACGGCAAGCGCGACGTGCACATCGCGGTCGATCCGGGCAAGCAGACCGTCGTGTCGACGGTCGACCTGACGTTCAAGGGGCCGGTCGAGACCGAGGACCCGAAGCAGGAAACCGCGACCCGTTTCGCGTTCTCGATGAAGCCGGGCGATCCGTTCACGCAATCCGACTGGGACGACGCGAAGGGCGCGGCGCTCCGGCAACTGCAGTCGCGCCGCTATCTCGGCGCGAAGATCGTGTCGTCCGAGGCGCGCATCGATCCGCGCACGCAGCGTGCGACGCTCGCGGTCGCGTTCGACAGCGGCCCGACGTTCACGATCGGCAAGGTTGATGTCGACGGCGTGCGCCGTTATCCGGAAAAGATCGTCACGAACGTCAATCCGCTGTCGGAAGGCGAGATCTACGACGTGCAGCGGATCGCCGAATTGCAGCGCCAGTTGCAGAACACGCCGTACTACGCGAGCGTCGCGATCGACGTCGGCGACGATACGTCGAAGCCCGAGCGCACGCCCGTGCACGTGAAGGTCAGCGAGTTTCCGTACAACAACATCCGCGGCGGCGTCGGCTTCGCCACCGATACCGGGCCGCACGTGCAGGGTTCCTATACGTATCTCGACACGTTCGGCGCCGCGTGGCCGCTGACCGTGTCGGGCCGGCTCGACCAGATCCAGCAGTACGGGCAGGTCCAGCTGTCGATGCCGCCGGGCGAGAAGGGCTGGACCAACAGCGTGCTCGCGTCGTACACGAACACCAACGTGTCGGACACGCGCATCTACAGCGCGCGGGTCGGCGTGCAGCGCACGCGCACCGGCCAGTTCATCGACTATGCGTATTCGCTGATGTACTACCAGGATCGGCTCGACCAGAACGGCGCGGGGCCGACCACGAGCCGCGCGCTGGTGCCGCAGTGGGCGTGGACCCGCCGCAACGTCGACGATCCGCTGTTCCCGCGCTCGGGCAACCTGATTCATGCGGAGGCCGGCTTCGCGGTCAAGGGCGTGCTGGCCGACGAGAGCTTCATTCGCGGCTACGCGCGCGGCCAGCAGTATTTGCCGATCGGCAAGCGCGACCTGTTCGTGTTCCGCGCGGAACTCGGCGGCGTGTTTACGAGCGGCAGCTCGACCGGCGTGCCGGCGTCGCTGCTGTTCCGCGCCGGCGGCTCGAACTCGGTGCGCGGCTACGGTTACCAGAGCATCGGCAACAGCGTCGACGGCTCCGTTTTGCCGACCAAGTACCTGATGACGGGGACGGCCGAATACCAGCACTGGTTCAACCGCGACTGGGGCGCCGCGACGTTCTTCGACATCGGCACCGCGACCGATGCATGGGGCGAGCGCGTGTTTTACCCGGGCGTGGGCGTCGGTGCACGCTGGCGCAGCCCGGTCGGCCCGATCAACGTCGACGTCGCGTACGGCTTGCGCAACCACAGCGTGCGCCCGTACCTGACGCTCGGCATCGCTTTCTGAACCCGCCGCCCTATTGACGACGACCCGCACGACGAACCGCATGACGAAGGACCCGAACGACACGCCGCCGCCTCACGATCCGGATTCGCCCGACGGCGCGCCCGACACGCCGCCGCGCGCGCCGCGTCGCGGCCGCGCGTGGCGTGTCATTGCGTGGACGCTCGCGACGGTCGTGCTGCTCGTCGTGCTGGCGGCGGGGCTCGTGCTGGGCGCGGTGACGACCGAGCGCGGCACGCGGCTCGCGTGGCAGGCGGCCGGCAAGGTGCTCGGCACGCGGCTCGCGGGCACGCTCGAAGGCGGCTCGCTCGCGACCGGCGTGCGCTTGCGCGGGTTCGCGTGGACGAGCCCCGACGGCACCGGCACCGAGGTGCGCATCGACCGGCTCGACGGCCGTTGGGCATTGACCCGCGCGCCGTGGCGGCTGTCCATCGCCTATCTGCGCGCGGGCACGATCGACGTGCGGATCGCGCCGGGGCCGTCGACGCCGAGCACGACGCCGCAGGACCTGAGCCTGCCGCTGCAGGTGCGGATCGACGACCTGCGCGTCGATCGCCTCGCCATTCACGAAGGCACGTCGACGACGCAGCTCGACCATCTCGCGCTGAACGGCCGCAGCGACGGCCGTCACCATGAACTCGTGCTCGACGGCGTCGATACGCCGTACGGCGCGCTGACCGCGCGCGCGAAGCTCGACGGCGTGAAGCCGTTCGCGCTGACCGGTGAAGCGACCTACGCGGGCAAGCTGTCGGACGAGCCGGTCGACGCGCGGGCCCGCGTGTCGGGTTCGCTCGAGGCGCTCGTCGCAGACGTCGACGCGAGCGGGATGAAGCTGAACGGGCGCGCGCACGTCGAGGCCGCGCCGTTCGGCACGGTGCCGCTCACGCGCGCGTCGCTCGCGTTCGACCACGTGAACCCGCAAGCATTGTCGCCCGGCGCGCCCGCGGCCGATCTCGCGGTGCGCGCGGAACTCGCACCGGTGAGCGCACAGGCAGGCTCGGCGCCCGCGAAGGGTTTCGCGGTGACGGGCCCGGTGTCGATCGTCAACGCGAAGCCGGGCACGCTCGGCGACCATCTTCTGCCGGTGATCGACGCGCATGCGACCGTGCATCTCGACGCGCACGCGCAACGGATCGACGGCCTCGCGCTGAAGCTGATCCGCGACGGCAGCGTGACCGGCGGCGGCACGCTCACGGGCGGCAAGGGCCGCTTCGATCTGAAGGTTGCGAACCTCGACCTGAACGCGTTCGTCGCCGAGCTGCGGCCGATGCGCCTCGGCGGCCCGCTCGGCGTGACGCTCGCGGGCGACGTGACGACCGTCGATTTCAACCTGAACGATCCGAAGCTCGCGCTCGGCGCACGCGCCAAGGTCGCGCTCACGCGGCAGCAGACCGTGCTGACCGACACGCGCGTGACGGCGGGCAAGGGGCGCATCGACCTGACGGGCGTGTTCCGCCACGACGCGCATTCGAGCTACGACGCGAAGGCGACGCTGACCGCGTTCGATCCGCTGCTGCTCGCCGCGATGAGCGCGCCGAAGGCGGGCGGCGGCAAGGCGCCCGCGACGGCCGCCAAGGCCCCGGCCAAGCGCGGCGAAACGCGCGTATCGGGCACGCTGACCGCGTCGGGCGCGTTCGCGCCGCAGGTGTCGACGAAGGCGACCTTCAAGCTCGCCGACAGCCTGTACGACGGCGTGCCGCTGACCGGCGCCGGCGTCGTGCAGCTCGCCGGCTCGCGAATCCTGCCGAGCAACGCGAACCTGTCGATCGCCGGCAACCACGTCGACCTGCGCGGCAGCTTCGGCGCGCCCGGCGACCGGCTGCGCTTCGTCGTCGACGCGCCGCAGCTCGACCGGCTCGGCTTCGGCGTCCAGGGGCTCGTGCAGGCGCAAGGCGACCTGACCGGCAGCTTCGCGCATCCGAACGTGACGGCGACCTACAAGGCCGAGCACGTCGTCGTCGGTTCGAACCGGATCGGCACCGCCCAGGGCCGCGCGGACATCCGCGATGGCGCGCACGGCGCGCTCGTGTTCACGGCCGACGCGTCCGACATCGCGCTCGGTTCGTTCCAGCTGAAATCGTTGCGCGCGAACCTCGACGGCACGCGCGCGAAGCACACGCTCGACGCGTCGGCGCTCGGGGTGGCCGGTGGCCGCGTGATCGACCTGACGCTCGCGGCGAACGGCGGCGTGGTCGAGAACCGCGACGGCATGCGCTGGGACGGCACCGTCACGCGGCTCGCGAATCGCGGCACGCCGGCGCTCGCGCTGCAGGCGCCGCTGACGATATCGGCCGGCGCCGGCCGCGTGACGCTCGGCGCGACGCGGCTTACGCTCGAAGGTGCGGCGATCGACCTGAAATCGTTCGTGTTCGACCGCGGCCAGATGCGCTCGGCGGGCGCCGTGACCGGCGCGTCGGTCGCGCGTTTCCTCGAGGTTCGCCAGGCGCTGACCGGCCAGCGGCCGCCGGTGCGGACCGACGTCGTGCTCGATGCCGACTGGGATTTCGCGCTCGGCGCGAACGCGACGGGCTACGTGCAGGTGAAGCGCCGCGGCGGCGACGTGACGATCGAGACCGGGCGCGGCATCGCATCGCTCGGCCTGACCGACCTGTCCGCCCGCGCGAGCTTCGCGCCCGGCAACCGGCTCAACGTGACGGCACTCGCGAAGGCGAGCCGGATCGGCACGCTCGACGCGAACGTCACGGTGCCGTTCGCGCTGCGCGACGGTGTGTTCGGCCTCGTCGACGACGGTCCGCTGGCGGGCCGCATCGACGCCGACATTCCGGCGCTGAAGACCACCGGCAACCTGTTCGGGCCGAGCTACCTGCTCGGCGGGCGCGCAGCGCTGAAGCTCACGGTCTCCGGCACGCCGGTGAAACCGAACCTGTCTGGGACGCTGACGGGCGACGAGCTTTCAGCGACGCTGATCGACCAGGGCGTGCAGTTGAAGGACGGCATCGTGCGCGTGAAGCTGTCGGACAACCTCGTCGAATTCCAGCAGGTCGAATTTCACGGCGGCGACGGCACGCTGCGCGCGCTCGGCCGCGTGCGGCTCGACGGCGAGGCGCCGGACCTGACCGCCAGCATCGTCGCGGACAAGCTCGAACTGTTCGCGGCGCCGGACCGCAAGCTGTCGCTGTCGGGCAAGGCCACCGTCGCGAACGACGGGCCGCGCGGCGCGCTGTCGATCGACGGCAAGTTCATGGTCGACCGCGCGCTGTTCGACCTGCCCGAGCAGTCGGCGCCGCACCTGTCCGACGACGTCGTGATCGTGCAGCCGGACGGCACGGTGCGCGGCGAGACGCCCACCGGCACCGCGGCCGCGAAGCCGAAGCCGGTCGAAAACAAGCCGGCGCCGTCGCTGGCGCCGCGCGCGAACATCGACGTCGGGCTCGGCAACAACTTCCGCTTCAAGGGCCACGGCGCGGATCTCGGGCTGCGCGGCACGATCACCGTGATGAGCGCGCCGGGCGTGCCGCTGCGCGCGGTCGGCAACGTGCGCGTGACCGAAGGCTCGACGTACACGACGTTCGGCCGCAAGCTCGCGATCGAGAACGGCTTCTTCACGTTCAACGGCCCCGTGTCGAACCCGGGCGTCAACATCCTCGCGATGCGGCGCAACCAGGAGGTCGAGGCCGGCGTGCAGGTGACGGGCACGATCCAGTCGCTGACGGTCAAGCTCGTGTCGGAGCCGAACGTCACGGACAACGAAAAGCTGTCGTGGCTGCTGTTCGGGCACGGCACCGACCAGGGCAACAACGTCGGCCAGCAGGGGGCGATGACGGCGGCGCTCGGGCTGCTCGGCAGCGTGACCGGCAAGCGGGTCGCGCAGACCTTCGGTCTCGACGAGGTGTCGGTCGGCCGCAGCGAGGTCGGCCTGACCGATCCGCAGGTCGTGCTGGTGTCGAAGGCGATCAACGAGCGGTTCGTGCTCGGCTTCGAGCAGGGGCTGCAATCGGCGGCCAACGCGTTCAAGGCGACGATCAACCTGACGCGCTTCTGGTCGGTGTCCGCGTACGGCGGCACGTTCCAGGGCGTCGACCTGAACTACACGCGGCGGTTCGACCGCTGGTTCGGGCAGCGCTGACGAAGGGCGCGGCATACCGGGCAGCGATAAAAAAGCCCCGCACGATGCAAGTCGTGCGGGGCTTTTTTTGCGCAAGCAGCAGCTGCGCGTTGCGCTTACTTCACGCGCATGCCGGGCTTCGCGCCGCTGTGCGGTTCGAGGATGTAGAGGCCCGGTTCCGCCTTCTCGTCGGTGGCCGATGCGGCGAGCACCATCCCTTCGGACAGGCCGAACTTCATCTTGCGCGGCGCGAGGTTCGCGACCATCACCGTCAGCTTGCCGACGAGCTGCTCGGGCTGATACGCGGACTTGATGCCCGAGAACACGTTGCGGGTCTTTTCCTCGCCGACGTCGAGCGTGAGCTGCAGCAGCTTGTCCGAGCCTTCGACCGCCTGACACGCGACGATCTTCGCGATGCGCAGATCGATCTTCGCGAAATCGTCGATCGAGATCGGTGCGTCGTCGGCGCCGTTCACGGCCGCCGGCTTCGCGCTCGCCTTCGCGTTGCTCTTCGCATCCTTCGCGGCATTGGCGCCCGCGGCGGCCGCGCCGGCTGCCTCGGCCTGCAGCGAATCGCGGTTCGCGGCGAGCAGCGCTTCGATCTGCTTCGCATCGACGCGCGTCATCAGGTGCTGGTACGCCTTGATCGGTTGCGCCGACGACAGCGGCTTCGCGGCGTCGGCCCACGCGAGCGGCGCGATCCCGAAGAACGCCTCGACCGCAACGGCCACGCGCGGCATCACCGGCTTCAGCGCGAGCGACAGCAGGCGGAAGGCCTCGAGGCTCACGCTGCAGGTTTCGTGCAGCGCGACCGCGTTGGCCGGGTCCTTCGCGAGATCCCACGGCTTCGCGCCGTCGACGTACGCGTTCACTTCGTCCGCGAGCTCCATCGTGTGGCGCAGCGCGCGGCCGTATTCGCGTGCTTCGTAGCTCGCGGCGATCTGTGGAATCGCATCGCGCAGCTTTGCGACGAGCGGATGATTCATCGCGCTGTCCTGCACGCGACCGTCGAAACGCTTGATCAGGAAGCCGGCCGCGCGGCTCGCGATGTTCACGTACTTGCCGACGAGGTCGCTGTTCACGCGCGCCTGGAAGTCGTCGAGGTTCAGGTCGATGTCTTCCATCGTCGCGTTCAGCTTCGCGGCGAAGTAGTAGCGCAGCCACTCGGGGTTCAGGCCGGTGTCGATGTAGCTCTGCGCGGTGATGAACGTGCCGCGCGACTTCGACATCTTCGCGCCGTCGACCGTCAGGAAGCCGTGCGCGAACACGTTGGTCGGCGTGCGGTGGCCCGAGAATTCGAGCATCGCGGGCCAGAACAGCGTGTGGAAGTACAGAATGTCCTTGCCGATGAAGTGGTACTGCTCGGCCTTCGAGCCCGGGCGGATCCACGCATCGAAATCGATGCCGTTGCGCTCGCACAGGTTCTTGAAGCTCGCGTAGTAGCCGACCGGCGCGTCGAGCCACACGTAGAAATACTTGCCGGGCGCACCGGGGATCTCGAAGCCGAAGTACGGCGCGTCGCGCGAGATGTCCCAGTCGGCGAGCTTGGATTCGCCGGCGTCGCCGAGCCATTCGCGCATCTTGTTGGTCGCTTCGGGCTGCGCGAGGCCGCTCACCCACTCGCGCAGGAACGATTCGCAGCGCGGGTCGGACAGGCGGAAGAAGTAGTGCTTCGAGGTCTTGCGCACCGGCGTCGCGCCCGACACGACCGAATACGGATTCAGCAGTTCGGTCGGCAGGTAGGTCGAGCCGCACACCTCGCAGCTGTCGCCGTACTGGTCCTTCGCGTGACACTTCGGACACTCGCCCTTGATGAAGCGGTCCGGCAGGAACATTTCCTTGACCGGATCGTAGGCTTGCTCGATTTCGCGTTCGGCGATCAGGCCGGCTTCCTGCAGCGCGAGATAGATGTTCTCGCTCAGCACGCGGTTTTCTTCCGAATCGGTCGTGTAGAAATTGTCGAACGACACGCCGAAGCTGTCGAAGTCGCGCTTGTGCTCGGTCCACACGCGGTCGATCAGCTGCTTCGGCGTCAGGCCTTCCTTCTCCGCGCGCAGCATGATCGGCGTGCCGTGCGTATCGTCGGCGCCGATGTAGTAGACCTCATGGCCATGCATTCGCAGCGTCCGCACCCAGATGTCGGTCTGGATGTACTCGACCAGGTGGCCGATGTGGATCTGCCCGTTGGCATAGGGCAGTGCGGACGTAACGAGGATCTGGCGGCTGCCTTGCGGCGCCGCAGCCTGCACGGAAGTGAGGTCGGATGCGGACATAGGGTCTGGAGAAGAACAGCGGGAAAAACGACGGGAAACTGCGATTCTAGCAGGGGCGCGGGCTCGCGCGGCGGGCGGGTGCCGTGGACCGGCCGGCTGCAGGGAGGAGGTCGCCCAAGTGCCGCGCCCGGCGGCGCGATGCTGCGGCGCAGCATGAATTCTGCGGGCAAAAAAAACCGGGGCGGATACGGCCCCGGAGCAACAACGACAAGAGGAGAATGGTGACGCGCCGGCAACACCAGCCACGTACCGTAAATACTGACCACGGCCTGCGACAGAAGTTCGAAAATTTTTTCGATTTGTTACCGGCTCCGCCGAAAGCCTTATCCGGCGGGGCTGTGCGGGCAGGATGCCCGCACGATTCCCCTCGTGGTTGCGCTTACTGATGCTGTTGCGGCGCGCGCAGGTAGATCTCGACGCGGCGGTTCTGTGCGCGGCCGGCTTCGGTCGCGTTGTCCGCGATCGGGTTCGACGGGCCCATGCCTTGCGCCGACAGACGGCCGCCATTCACGCCGCGCTGCACGAGCGCGTTCACGACGCTTTGCGCGCGGTTCTGCGACAGCGTCTGGTTCAGCTGCTGCGAGCCCGTGCTGTCCGTGTAGCCGACGATCGACGCCGTGACTTGCGGGTTCTGGTTCAGCGTCGTCGCGAGGTCGTTCAGCAGCGGCGTGAACGCCGGCGTGATCGCGTACTGGTTCGTCGCGAACGTGACCGAGCTCGGCACGTTCAGCTTCAGCGAGCCGTCCGGCTGCTCGGTGACCTGCGTGCCCGTCTGCGCTGCCGACGGCGCGAGCTTGTTCTTGATCGCCTGCCAGTTGTAACCCGTCACGCCACCGACCAGTGCGCCGACGCCCGCGCCGATCGCCGCGCCCTTGCCGCCACCGGCCAGTGCCCCGATCCCCGCGCCCAGCGCCGCGCCCGTGCCGGTACCGACGGCCGTATTGTTGCCTTGCTGCGTGGCGCAGCCTGCCAGCAGTGCGCCGGCGAGTGCGAATACGGACAGGCGAGTCGCGATTTTCATGTTCATCTTGGATTCCTCTCTTGGTTGAACGAGTCGACAACGACGACAAACAACAGTTATGGCTCCCTGCGCGGGCCGTCCGAAAAAGGAGGGCCGGCCTGCGCTTGCGGCAGCCGCCGAGGCGGTCGCATGCCCTGTCCGTCAGCGTGGCTGTTCGGGCAGCGCGACGCGTCAGCCTCTACAATATAGGCGGTGAGCGGCCGATTTGGCCCTATAGCATGCCGCACGCGAAGAGTGCGCCGGGTCGCGCGTTCGCGCAATGGCGTGCAACAGATTCTTTCACTTTTCCCGATTTTCGCAGCGTAATTTGATATTTTTTGACGTTTGCGCGCGAGAAAAACGTTTTCATGGAGTTTTGATGAGCATTGACCGGGCACAAGTCGACGCCGCGCTGGCGGCAGTCGTCGACCCCAATACCGGCCGCCCGTACGCGGCGAACAAGGGCGTGCGCAACGTCGCGATCGACGGCGATGTCGTGGCGCTCGACGTGGTGCTCGGTTATCCGGCGCGCAGCCAGCACGATGACGTGCGCGCACGCGTCGCCACGGCGCTCCAGGCCGTGCCGGGCGTGCGCGGCGCACGCGTCGCCGTGTCGCAGGAGATCGTCGCGCATACGGTGCAGCGCGGCGTGAAGCTGTTGCCGAATGTGAAGAACATCGTCGCGGTCGCGTCGGGCAAGGGTGGCGTCGGCAAGAGCACGACGGCTGTCAACCTCGCGCTTGCGCTCGCCGCGGAAGGCGCGTCGGTCGGCATTCTCGACGCCGACATCTACGGCCCGTCGCTGCCGACGATGCTCGGCATCCACGGCCAGCGCCCCGAGTCGCCGGACAACCAGTCGATGAACCCGCTCGTCGGCCATGGGCTGCAGGCGAACTCGATCGGCTTCCTGATCGAGGAAGACAACCCGATGGTGTGGCGCGGGCCGATGGCGACGTCGGCGCTCGAGCAACTGCTGCGCCAGACCAACTGGCGCGAGCTCGACTACCTGATCGTCGACATGCCGCCGGGCACGGGCGACATCCAGCTCACGCTCGCGCAGCGCGTGCCCGTCACCGGTGCGGTGATCGTCACGACGCCGCAGGACATCGCGCTGCTCGATGCGAAGAAGGGACTGAAGATGTTCGAGAAGGTCGGGATTCCGATCCTCGGCATCGTCGAGAACATGAGCATCCACATCTGCTCGAACTGCGGCCACGAGGAGCACATCTTCGGCGCCGGCGGGGCGGAACGGATGGCGAAGGATTACGACGTGAACGTGCTCGGCAGCCTACCGCTCGACATCGCGATCCGCGAGCGGGCCGACAGCGGCACGCCGACGGTCGCGGCCGAGCCGGACGGTGCGCTCGCGCGTCGCTACCGCGACATCGCGCGCGGGGTCGCGCTGGCGATTGCCGAGCGATCGCGCGACATGACGTCGAAGTTCCCGTCGATCGTTGTTCAAAATACGTAAAACCCTTGCGGGGCGGGGCCTCACGCTGTTTACGGCGCCGCGAGGCGCGGTATCATGGCGACTTTTCCCGGGTCCCTTTACCCGCCCGGCGCGGCCGTCGTGTCAAACGGTCGCCAGCCGGCATGAGGATCGAATGAAACAACGACATCACGGCGTGCGCGCCGGCCGCGCGCGGCGCGCGCTGCTGGCCGCCGCCGCGCTGGGCCTGCTGGCCGGCTGTACCTCCTTTTCCTCGTCGCACGAAAAACGGGCCGACGCGCAACTGCAGCCGACGGTCGGCGCGCAGGCGCGCGGCGCGGTGACGTTCGTCGAGCGCCCGGACGGTGTGCAGGTCACCTACAACCTGGTCGGCCTGCCGCCGAACAGCGATCACGCGCTGCAGGTGCACGAGCGCGGCGACTGCAACGCGGGCGACGGCTCGAGCGCCGGCCAGGTGTTCGCGCCGGCCGCCGACCGGCTGCGCGCCGGCGCGCGCGTCGCCGGCGATCTCGGCAACATCCATGCGGATGCGAACGGCGTCGCGGCCGGCTTCATCGTCGCGCCCGATCTGGCCCTCGACGGCGTGCGCTCGGCGATGAACCGCGCGGCGCTGGTGCACCGCGACTCGAGCGACCCGGCGTTTCCGCAGCATGGCGCGGGGCCCGCGCTGGCCTGCGGCGTGATCCGTTGACGGCCGCCGCGTGCGTGAGCCGATGATCGCGTAAAATGTCCGCCTTTCCCGGCCGCCGCCTTGCGCGAGCGGCCCTCCCCTGACCGTCACGCAGCGTTTCCAGGCGCCCCGATATGAGCATCAAGTCCGACAAATGGATTCGGCGCATGGCCGAAGAGCACAAGATGATCGAGCCGTTCGTGCCCGATCAGGTCCGCGCGTCCGAGGACGGCCGCCGGATCGTCAGCTACGGCACGTCGAGCTACGGCTACGACATCCGCTGCGCGGACGAATTCAAGATCTTCACGAACATCAACTCGACGATCGTCGATCCGAAGAACTTCGACGAGGGTTCGTTTGTCGATTTCAAGGGCGACGTGTGCATCATCCCGCCGAACTCGTTCGCGCTGGCCCGCACCGTCGAATATTTCCGCATTCCGCGCACCGTGCTCACCGTCTGCCTCGGCAAGTCGACCTACGCGCGCTGCGGGATCATCGTCAACGTGACGCCGTTCGAACCCGAGTGGGAAGGCTACGTCACGCTGGAATTCTCGAACACCACGCCGTTGCCCGCGAAGATCTACGCGAACGAAGGCGTCGCGCAGGTGCTCTTCTTCGAAAGCGACGAGGTGTGCGACGTGTCGTACGCCGATCGCGGCGGCAAGTATCAGGGGCAGCGCGGTGTCACGCTGCCGAAAACCTGATCTGGTTGCATAACGTCTCACCAGTTTCCGGGTGACCGCTGCGCGTGACGCGCCGCGGTCGTTCTTTTTGGAGAATCGCCCATGAAGTTTCGTTTCCCCGTCGTCATCATCGACGAAGATTTCCGCTCCGAGAACATCTCGGGCTCCGGCATCCGGGCGTTGGCCGAAGCGATCGAGAAGGAGGGCGTCGAAGTCCTCGGCCTCACGAGCTACGGCGATCTGACGTCGTTCGCGCAGCAATCGAGCCGCGCGTCGTGCTTCATCCTGTCGATCGACGACGACGAACTCATGCTCGGCGAAACCGGCCCGGACGGCGAGCTGCCCGAGCTCGCGACCGCGATCATCGAGCTGCGCGCGTTCGTCACCGAAGTGCGCCGCCGCAACGCGGACATCCCGATCTTCCTGTACGGCGAGACGCGCACGTCGCGCCATCTGCCGAACGACATCCTGCGCGAGCTGCACGGCTTCATCCACATGTTCGAGGACACGCCGGAGTTCGTCGCGCGCCACATCATCCGTGAAGCGAAGGTCTATCTCGACTCGCTCGCGCCGCCGTTCTTCAAGGAACTCGTCAAGTACGCGGACGAAGGCTCGTACTCGTGGCACTGCCCGGGCCACTCGGGCGGCGTCGCGTTCCTGAAGAACCCGCTCGGCCAGATGTTCCACCAGTTCTTCGGCGAGAACATGCTGCGCGCGGACGTCTGCAACGCGGTGGACGAACTCGGCCAGCTGCTCGACCACACCGGCCCGGTGGCGGCGTCCGAGCGCAATGCGGCGCGCATCTTCAGCGCCGATCACCTGTTCTTCGTGACCAACGGCACGTCGACGTCGAACAAGATCGTCTGGCACGCGACGGTCGCACCGGGCGACATCGTGCTGGTCGACCGCAACTGCCACAAGTCGATCCTGCACGCGATCACGATGACGGGCGCGATTCCGGTGTTCCTCACGCCGACGCGCAACCATTTCGGCATCATCGGGCCGATCCCGCGCGACGAATTCAAGCCGGAGAACATCCGCAGGAAGATCGAGGCGAACCCGTTCGCGCGCGAGGCGATGCGCCAGAACCCGGACATGAAGCCGCGCATCCTGACGATCACGCAGAGCACGTACGACGGCGTGGTGTACAACGTCGAGATGATCAAGGACCTGCTCGGCGATCTGCTCGACACGCTGCACTTCGACGAAGCATGGCTGCCGCACGCGACGTTCCACGATTTCTACCGCGACATGCACGCGATCGGCGACGGCCGTCCGCGCACGGGCGCGCTCGTGTTCGCGACCCACTCGACGCACAAGCTGCTCGCGGGCATCTCGCAGGCGTCGCAGATCGTCGTGCAGGATTCGGAGAACCGCACGTTCGACAAGCACCGCTTCAACGAGGCGTACCTGATGCACACGTCGACGAGCCCGCAGTACGCGATCATCGCGTCGTGCGACGTCGCGGCCGCGATGATGGAGCCGCCGGGCGGCACCGCGCTCGTCGAGGAATCGATCGCCGAGGCGATCGACTTCCGCCGCGCGATGCGCAAGGTCGACGCCGAGTACGGCGACGACTGGTTCTTCAGCGTGTGGGGCCCGGACAACCTGTCCGAGGAAGGCATCGGTTCGCGCGAGGACTGGATGCTGAAGCCGAACGACCACTGGCACGGCTTCGGCCCGCTCGCGGAAGGCTTCAACATGCTCGACCCGATCAAGGCGACGATCATCACGCCGGGGCTCGACGTCGACGGCGAGTTCGGCGAGACCGGCATTCCGGCCGCGATCGTCACGAAGTACCTGGCCGAGCACGGGATCATCGTCGAGAAGACCGGCCTGTACTCGTTCTTCATCATGTTCACGATCGGCATCACGAAGGGCCGCTGGAACTCGATGGTGACCGAGCTGCAGCAGTTCAAGGACGACTACGACAACAACCAGCCGCTGTGGCGCGTGCTGCCGGAATTCGTCGCGCAGCATCCGCGCTACGAGCGCGTCGGCCTGCGCGACCTGTGCACGCAGATCCACGACGTGTACCGCGCGAACGACATCGCCCGCCTGACGACCGAGATGTACCTGTCGGACATGGAGCCGGCGATGAAGCCGTCGGACGCGTTCGCGAAGCTCGCGCACCGCAAGATCGACCGCGTGCCGCTCGACGAGCTCGAAGGCCGCGTGACGAGCATCCTGCTCACGCCGTATCCGCCGGGCATCCCGCTGCTGATTCCGGGCGAGCGCTTCAACAAGACGATCGTGAACTACCTGCGGTTCGCGCGCGACTTCAACGAGCGTTTCCCGGGCTTCCACACCGACATCCACGGCCTCGTCGCGGAAGAGGTGAACGGCCGCGTCGAGTACTTCGTCGACTGCGTGCGCGACTGATGGCGCCGCGCGGACGATTCCGGACGATGCGCGCGGCGCTGGCCGCGCTCGTCGTCTGGACGGCAGGATTGGCGGGGCTCGCGGGCGCGGGCGTCGCCCACGCGGAAGTCGCGGCGGCCGACCCGATCGATGTCGCGATGCGGCAATGCCTCGCGCGGCGCGACCGGTCGTCGCCGGCCGGGCAGATCCAGTGCATGGGCGAAGCGCAGCAGCAGTGGCAGGCAGTGATGGACGGCGCGTACCAGCGCCTGTCGAAGGATGCGCCGGCCGACGCGAAGCGCGGCTGGCAGGACAGCCAGCGCCGCTGGCTCACGTGGCGCAAGGACGAAGTGCTGCTGCTGAAGGCCGTGTACGACACGACGCGCGGCACCGCATATGCGATGTCGAGCGCCGACCTGCAGCTGCAGCCGGTGCGCGATCGCGCGCTGGCGCTGCGCGGGGCGGCCGATCGCTATGCCCCGCCGCCGGCAGCCGTGCCGGTCGCGGCGACGAGCGGTGCGCAGGGCGGTGGTGCGGGTGCGCCGGCTGGCGCCAAGCCGGCGAATGCGTCGCGCGATCCGGCGATCCGCCGCGTGCGGCCGTGCGTGCAGGACGCCGCGTGCGAACACGCGCTGTTCGACCTGAACCGCTATTACCAGAAGCTGCGCCGCAAGATGCCCGCGCATTCGGCCGCGACGCTCGTGCGCGCGCAGCGCGCGTGGGTGGCGTTCCGCGATGCGACGGCGCCGCTCGTCGGCGAGGACGGACGCGTCGACCTGATCGGTGCGCGCATCGCGACGATGAAGCGGCTGTCGGAGACGGCCGGCAACCGGTAAAGGACGCGCCGCTTTCGAGTGGGCGACACGACGAAACGGGCACCCTCGGGTGCCCGTTTTGCATGGCGCGGCGTATTGCCTACGCGGGCCTACGCGGGCTGCGACGTGCCCTGCAGCCCGAACCACGACGGCACGAGCGCGACCGCATCGTCGAGCGACGCGAGCACGTGCAGGCTCAGCGCGACGATCTCGGGCGTCGGCGCCTTCAGGTCGGGCACGGTGACGACGGCAGCACCCGCGCTGGCGGCCGACTGCGCGCCGAAGTCGCTGTCCTCGAACGCGACGCACGCGTGGGCCGGCACGCCGAGACGCTCGGCCGCGAGCCGGTAGACGGCCGGGTCGGGCTTGCCGCGCGCGACTTCGTCGCCGCCCGCGATCGCACGGAAGAACGGCAGCACGCCGACCGCGCCGAGCCGCGCGCGGATCACGTCGCCCGCGGACGACGACGCGACCGCGCACGGAATGCCCGCCCGCGCGAGCGTTTCGAGCAGCTCGAGCGCGCCCGGCTTCAGCGGAAACTTCGGATGGGGTTCGGGGGCGGCGAGTTGCTCGCGCACGCGGATGCGCACCGCGTCGAACGTATCGGGGTCGCCGATCAACCGCGCCAGGATCACCTGGCCCTCGGCGAACGACCGGCCGACGATCTGCAGGTAATCGATCTCGGTCAGCACGACGCCGTGCGCATTCGACACGTCGATCCACGTGTTCATGATGGTCCGCTCGGAATCGACGAGCAGGCCGTCCATGTCGAAGAGCGCGGCGGAAAAGGTCATCGGGGGCATCCGTGAAGCGGGGAAAGCAGCGGGCGGCGCGAGGGCCGCCCGAATGAAAAACGGACGCCGAAGGCGTCCGTCCGGAACCGCAGGCCGTTACTTGGCCAGCGCGGCGCGGGCCGCCTTGACGGCCGCACGCACCTGATCGGGCGAGGTGCCGCCCGGATGGTTGCGGCTCGCGACCGACCCTTCGAGCGTCAGGTAGCCGAACACGTCGTCGCCGATCAGGTGCGCGACGTTCGGCAGTTCCTGCTTCATCTCGTCGAGCGTCAGGTCGGCGAGGTCGATGCCGCGGTCGTCGCAGATCTTCACCGCGTGCGCGACGGCTTCGTGCGCGTCGCGGAACGGCAGGCCGCGCTTGACCAGGTAGTCGGCGAGGTCGGTGGCGGTCGAGAAGCCCTGCAGCGCGGCCGCGCGCATCGCGTCCGGCTTCACGGTGATGCCGGCGACCATCTCGGCGAAGATCCGCAGCGTGTCGGCGACGGTGTCGACCGTGTCGAACAGCGGTTCCTTGTCTTCCTGGTTGTCCTTGTTGTACGCGAGCGGCTGGCCCTTCATCAGCGTGAGGAGCGCCATCAGGTGGCCGTTCACGCGGCCGGTCTTGCCGCGCGCGAGCTCGGGCACGTCCGGGTTCTTCTTCTGCGGCATGATCGAGCTGCCGGTGCAGAAGCGGTCGGCGATGTCGATGAAGCCGACGCGCGGGCTCATCCACAGCACGAGTTCTTCGGAGAAGCGCGACACGTGCGTCATCACGAGCGCGGACGCCGCCGTGAATTCGATCGCGAAGTCGCGATCGGACACCGCGTCGAGCGAGTTCGCGCAGATGCCGTCGAAGCCGAGCGTCTTCGCGACCGCGTGACGGTCGATCGGGTAGCTCGTGCCCGCGAGCGCGGCCGCGCCGAGCGGCAGGCGGTTCACGCGGGTGCGGCAGTCGCGCATGCGTTCGGCGTCGCGCGTGAACATCTCGACGTACGCGAGCAGGTGGTGGCCGAACGTGACCGGCTGCGCGACCTGCAGGTGCGTGAAGCCGGGCATGATCGTATCGGCGTTCTGTTCCGCGAGGTCGATCAGCGCGCCGCGCAGGTCGTTCAGCAGGCCGCCGATGCGGTCGATCTCGCCGCGCAGCCACAGGCGGATGTCGGTCGCGACCTGGTCGTTGCGCGAGCGGCCCGTGTGCAGGCGCTTGCCGGCATCGCCGATCAGCGCGGTCAGGCGCGCCTCGATGTTCAGGTGGACGTCTTCCAGGTCGAGCTGCCATTCGAATTCGCCGCGCTCGATCTCGCCCTTGATCTGCGCCATCCCGCGTTCGATCGCGGCGAGGTCGTCGGCGTTGATGATCTTCTGCGCGGCGAGCATGTTCGCGTGCGCGAGCGAGCCGGCGATGTCGACGAGCGCGAGGCGCTTGTCGAAAAACACCGACGACGTGTAGCGCTTGACCAGCTCCGACATCGGTTCCGAGAAGCGGGCCGACCAGGCCTCGCCCTTTTTGTGCAGTTGGGACGTCATGGCGATTCTTCGAAGGGGAGTTGGGCGGCCGTGAGCCGCCGAGGGAATCCCGCGATTCTAACATTCGCGGGCCGGCCGACCGCCGCCGGCGCGGGGGCCGGCGCGCTCAGTCGCGCACCAGCACGACGAGCTTCAGGTCCTCGCGGTGCGTGGGCTTCAGCGTGATCTGCTGGTACACCAGACGGCCATCGGCCGGATGGTCGAATTCGCGCAGGCCGCCTTCGCGCTCGAACACGTCCTGCGACGCCCAGTACTGTGCGAACGCGTCGCTGCCGGTGGTCAGCGCGTCGATCAGCGCGCGCGTCGGCGCGTCGGTCAGGTGGCGGATCGCATCGGCGCGGAATTCGGCCGCGAGCCGCCGCGCGCGGGTGTCCCAGTCGACGATCAGCGTGCGTGCGGCCGGCGACATGAACGTGAAGCGCAGCAGGTTGCGGTCGTGCTCGTCGTCGAGCCAGCCGGAAAAGAGCGCGGCGGCCGGCGCGTTCCACGCGAGCGCGTTCCATTGGCGATCGAGCACGTAGGCTGGCGTCGCGATGGCCGCGACGGTGGCGGCGAGCGTCGGCGGCAGGTCGCCGCCCGCGACGTCGGGCTCGGCCGGGTCGCGCTGCGCGGCCAGCTCGAACAGGTACGCGCGCTCGGCCTTCGACAGCTGTAGCGCGACGGCGATCCGGGCGAGCGCGTCGGCGGAGGCCGACACGGGCCGGCCCTGTTCGATCCACGTGTACCAGGTCGGGCTCACGCCGCACAGTTGCGCGACTTCCTCGCGCCGCAGCCCCGGCGTGCGGCGGCGCGGGCCGGGCGGCAGGCCGACCGCCTGCGGCGACAGCCGCTCGCGGTGGGCGCGGATGAATTCGCCGAGCGCGCGGGCGGGCGTGGCGTCGAGCGGCGGGACGGGGGCGGAGGACGGCTGGTTCATGCGGAAACGGCGAAGTGGAAGCGAAAACGCGGCAACGATCGAACGATCAGACAGGTGGATCGAATACCAGAATAACTACTTAACTTGTACTGGTACAAGCGCAGGCCTATTGTAGCGGCTCGCGCGCTGGCAGGGCAGCGGGCGTCCCACACAATGCGATGCACGGGGCCGGATCGCGCGCTGAAGCGCCGGGATCGGCCGACTGCATCAAGGAAAGGAGCGAACGATGAAACACCACGACCAGGTCGCCGACGCATTCGGCACGACGGCCGCCGCCTATCTGACGAGCACGGTTCATGCGACGGGCGCCGACCTGCAGACGCTCGCCGACGCGGTGAGCGCGACGCCCGACGCCGCGGTGCTCGACCTCGGTTGCGGCGCCGGCCACGCGAGCTTCGCGGTCGCTCCGCACGTGCGCGACGTGGTCGCGTACGATCTCGCCGCGCCGATGCTCGCGACCGTCGAAGCGGCCGCGCGCGAACGCGGGCTCGCGAACGTCCGCACGCAGCAGGGGCCGGCCGAGCGGCTGCCGTTCGACACCGCGACGTTCGACTGGGTCGTGAGCCGGATGAGCGCGCACCACTGGCACGACATGCGCGCGGCGCTCGCCGAGGTGCGCCGCGTGCTGAAGCCGGGCGGCCGTGTGCTGATGATCGACATCGCCGGCAACGACCATCCGCTGCTCGATACGTACCTGCAGGCCGCGGAAGTGCTGCGCGACGCGTCGCACGTGCGCGACTACCGCGCGGACGAATGGCTCGCGATGTTCCGCGCAGCCGGTTTCGACGCGCAGGTGCACAGCCGCTGGCGGCTGCCGATCGATTTCGATACGTGGGTCGAGCGGATTCGCACGCCGGCCGACAGCGTCGCCGGCATCCGCGCGCTGTGGGCGCATGCGCCCGACGAGGTGCGCACCTATTACGCGGTGCAGCCCGACGGTTCGTTCGAGCACGATGCGTTGCTGATCGACGCGCACTGAGCGTGCGGCGCGCGCCGCGCCGCTTTGCCGTTGCGCCATTTCGTCGCCGCATGAAAAAAGCCGCGATACGCATGAACGCGTATCGCGACTTTCGTGATTCCGGCTGGCGCCGAACACACCCGGCGCCCGCGGAATCAGCCGGTGTTGCGCAGGCCGGCAGCGATCCCGTTGATCGTCAGGTGAATCCCGCGGCGCAGCCGCGCGTTCGTGTCGCCCGCGCGGTGACGCTTGATCAGCTCGACCTGCAGGTGATTGAGCGGATCGAGATACGGGAAGCGGTTCTTGATCGAGCGCGCGAGCAGCGGGTTGGTCGCGAGGCGGCCTTCCTGCCCGGTGATTTCCGCGAGCGCCCGCGACGTGCGCTCCCATTCCGCGACGATCCGCTCGAACACGTGCTTGCGCAGCTTGCGGTCGGACACGAGCTGCGCATAGCGCGACGCGACCGCGAGATCGGTCTTCGCGAGCACCATGTCCATGTTCGACAGCAGGTTCGCGAAGAACGGCCAGGTCTTGTTCATCTTCTTCAGCAACGTGACGCGCTTCGCGCGCTCGGCGTCGTCCTGCGCGCCGTCGAGATACGCGCTGACCGCGCTGCCGAAGCCGTACCAGCCGGTCAGCAGCAGCCGGCACTGGCCCCACGAGAAGCCCCACGGAATCGCGCGCAGATCCTCGATCTTGCGCTGCTTCGGGTCCTGCAGCTTGCGCGACGCCGGGCGGCTGCCGATGTTCAGCTCGGCGATCTCGGTGATCGGCGTCGACGAGAAGAAGTAGTCGGTGAAGCCCGGGGTTTCATAGACGAGCGCGCGGTACGCGGCCATCGCGGAATCGGACAGCGTCTGCATCGCGGCCTCGAACGCGGGCAACTGCGCCGGTGCGTTCGATTGCGGCAGCAGCGACGCCTCGAGCGTCGCGGCGACGACCGTCTCGAGGTTGCGCCGGCCGATCGACGGGTTCGAGAACTTGCTCGCGATCACCTCGCCCTGTTCGGTCAGGCGGATCTGGCCGTTCACGGTGCCCGGCGGCTGCGACAGGATCGCCTGGTAGGTCGGGCCGCCCCCGCGGCCGACCGTGCCGCCGCGGCCGTGGAACAGCCGCAGCGTGATCTTGCGCTCGCGGAACAGGTCGACGAGCGCGAGTTCCGCGCGATACAGCTCCCAGTTCGACGTGAGGAAGCCGCCGTCCTTGTTGCTGTCCGAGTAGCCGAGCATCACTTCCTGCTCGGCGCCCTGGTGCGCGATCAATGCGTCGATGCCCGGCAGCGCGAAGTAGTCGCGCATGATGCGCGACGCGTCGCGCAGGTCGGGGATCGTCTCGAACAGCGGGATCACCATCAGGCTGTTCTTCGCATGGCTGCCCGGCACGCCGAGCGTGCCTTCGAGCAGGCCCGTCTCCTTCTGCAGCAGCAATACCTCGACGAGGTCGCTGACGGTTTCCGTGTGCGAAATGATGTAGTTGCGCACCGCACGCGCGCCGAATTGCGCGCGGACCTCGCGCGCCTTCTCGAACACGCCGAGCTCGCTCTGCGCGAGCGCCGAGTATTCGAGGTACGGCGAGCGCAGCGGGCGCGGATCGGCGAGCGCGGCGAGCAGCACGCGCAGCTTGTCTTCCTCGGCGAGCGCCGCATAGTCGGCCTCGACGCCCGCGCGCGCGAACAGCTCGGCGACCACCGCTTCATGGATGTCGGAACTCTGGCGCAGGTCGATGCTCGCCAGATGGAAGCCGAACACTTCCGCCGCGCGCACGAGCGGCGCGAGACGCGGCGCGGCGAGCGACGCGCCGTGGTGTTCGTCGAGCGACGCGGTCAGCACCTTCAGATCGGCGACGAACGCTTCGGAATCCTCGTACGGAATCGCCCGCACGGGCGGCGCGCCGCGGCCCGCGCTGCGCACCGGCACCGTGCCTTCGCCGAGACGCACGCGCGCGCTTGCGGCGAGCCGCGTGTAGATGCCGATCAGCGCGCGGCGATACGGTTCGTCGACGCGGTGCGGCGACTGGTCGGGCGACGCGGCCGCGAGCGCCTTCACCGCGTCGTTCGCGCCGACCAGCAGGTTCGACACCGACAACTCGGCGCCTAGCTTGTGCACCTGTTCCAGATAGTGTTCGAGGATCACCGCGGCCTGGCGGTTGATCGCCTCGTCGAGCGTCGCCGCGGTCACGTTCGGGTTGCCGTCGCGGTCGCCGCCGATCCAGCTGCCCATCTGGAAGAACGCGGGCACGCGCGCGGACAGGCCGTGCTCCGCGAGCGCGGCCTCGATGTCCCCGTACAGCGCGGGCAACTCGTCGAGGAACGTCGCGCGGTAGTACGACAGCGCGTTCTCGATCTCGTCGCCCACCGTCAGGCGTGCGTCGCGCAGCATGCGCGTCTGCCACAGCGCGGTCACGCGCGCGCGCAGCATCGTTTCGTTGTACTGGCGCTCGCGCGCGGTCAGTTCCTGGTCGCGCTCGGCGAGCAGGCGCGCGATGTCGTGCTGCGCGTCGAGGATGCTCTTGCGCTGCACTTCGGTCGGGTGCGCGGTCAGCACCGGCACGATCAGCGCATCGTCGAAGAAGCGTTGCAGCAGGCGCTTCGACGCGTTGCCGGTGGTTTTCAGCTGGTCGAGCGCGTACGCGACCGTGCCGGGCTGCGGCGCGGAGCCGGCCAGCGCGTGGATGCGGCGGCGGCGGTTGTGGTGACGGTCTTCCGCGATGTTCGCGAGGTGCGAGAAATAGCTGAACGCGCGCACGACGCTCACCGTCTGCTCCGGCGTCAGCTTGCGCAGCTTCTTCTCGAGCGTCTGCGCGGCTTCGCTGTCGTCCTCGCGACGGAACTTCACCGCGGTCTGGCGGATCGTCTCGACCACGTCGAACACGGTATCGCCTTCCTGTTCGCGCACGACGTCGCCGAGCAGGCGGCCGAGGAAGCGGATGTCCTCGAACAGCGGGCCGTCCTTGTCGTCGCGCGTGCGGGTGCCGGCCTTCGGCGCGACGGCATTGCGGGCGGCGGGGCTCGTGGCTTTCGTCGTGCGTTTTGTCTGACGTATCGGGTCTTTCGGTTTCGTTGCCGTGGGTTTCGTTGCCGTTTTCGCACGGCCGTTCGCGGCGGTGGCGACGGTGTCCGTCGAGGCATCGGGGGAGGGCAAGGCAGCATTGCGGCGCGCCGTACGCGCCGATCCGGAAGACTTCACGATGGGTTTCCTTGGGAAAGCTCGAGTCAAAAGGAACTGCGGAAACTGCGGGAACTGCGGTCAAGCAACCAGCTACGTGCGGCACATCCGCACAACGGCGCCGCGACCCGCGCGGAAGCAGGCCGGGCGCAGGCTCCGGGCCCGGGCGGGCCGGGGCGTGCGTGCTACCATTGTTCGATCTTCAATCCCGTCCTTCGATGTTCCAGCAATGAATTCCGAGACCCCCGCGGCCGGGCCGCAGCAGGCACAGCCGCCCGCGACGTTGACGATTGCTTCGCGCGAGAGCCGCCTGGCGATGTGGCAAGCCGAACATGTGCGTGATGCGCTGCGCAAATTATATCCAGCTTGTGACGTGAAAATCCTCGGGATGACGACGCGCGGCGATCAGATTCTCGATCGCACGCTGTCGAAGGTCGGCGGCAAGGGCCTGTTCGTGAAGGAACTGGAAGCCGCGCTGGCCGACGGCCGCGCCGATCTCGCCGTGCATTCGCTGAAGGACGTGCCGATGGCGCTGCCCGACGGCTTCTCGCTCGCCGCGATCATGGAACGCGAAGACCCGCGCGATGCCTTCGTGTCGAACGACTACGCGTCGCTCGACGCGCTGCCGGCCGGCGCGGTCGTCGGCACATCGAGCCTGCGTCGCGAGGCGATGCTGCGGTCGCGTTATCCGCATCTCGAGGTCCTGCCGCTGCGCGGCAACCTCGACACGCGGCTCGCGAAGCTCGACCGCGGCGACTACGCGGCGATCATCCTCGCGGCCGCCGGCCTGAAACGCCTCGGCCTCGAAGCGCGGATTCGTGCGCTGCTCGACGTCGAGGCCAGCCCGCCCGCGGCGGGCCAGGGCGCGCTCGGCATCGAGATCGCCGCGCACCGCGACGACGTCGCCGCGTGGCTCGCGCCGCTGCACGACCCGCAGACCGCGCTCGCGGTCGAGGCCGAGCGGATGGTGTCGCGCGCGCTCGGCGGCAGTTGCGAGGTGCCGCTCGCCGCGCACGCGGTGTGGCGCGCGGGCGAGCTGTACCTGACGGGACGCGTGTCGACCACCGACGGCAAGCGCGTGCTGACGGCCGAGGAATGCGGCGCGGTCGTGACCGTCGCCGATGCGCTCGCGCTCGGCCGCGCGGTGTCCGACGAACTCGAGGCGCAAGGCGCGCTCGACATCGTCCAGGCGCTGCTCGCGAGCTCGCAGGCCGCGGGCAAGGGCGACGCCTGATGGCGGGCGGCGCGCGCGCGTTCACCGCTGTCCTGACGCGTCCGGACGGGCAGTCCGACGCGCTTGCGGCGCAACTGGCCGATGCCGGCTGCGACGTGCTCGAATTCCCGCTGATCGATATCGCGCCGGTCGACGATCCGGCGCCGCTCGACGCCGCGTTCGCGGCGCTGGCCGACTACGCGCTGGTGATCTTCGTGTCGCCGAACGCGATCGACCGCGCGCTCGCGCGGTACGACGCGATCTGGCCGAATGCGCTGCCGGTCGGCGTGGTCGGGCCCGGCAGCGTCGCGGCGCTCGAGCGCCACGGCATCGCGGCGCCCGCGCATCGCGTGATCGCGCCGCAGGCGCCGGCCGACGGCGGCGTGCCCCATTACGATTCGGAAAGCCTGTTCGCGAGCATCGAAGTCGCGTTCGGCGGCGCGCAGGCGCTCGCGGGCAAGCGCGTGCTGATCGTGCGCGGCGACGGCGGGCGCGAATGGCTCGCCGAGCGCCTGCGCGAGGCCGGCGCGGATGTCACGCTCGTGGCCGCGTACCGGCGCGTCGTGCCGGAGCCGCGCGTCGGCGCATGGGAGCGCGTGCACGCGTTGCTCGACGGCCAGCCGCATGGGTGGCTCGTCACGAGCTCGGAAGGCGTGCGCAACCTGCACGAGCTTGCGCGGGCCCATCTGAACGAGGCCGAGATCGATGCGCTCAAGCATGCGCCGCTCGTCACGCCGCACCCGCGGATCGAGCAGACCGCGCGGGCATTGGGTTTTGATAGGATTACGCTGACCGGCGCGGGCGATGAGCGCATCGTCCGCGCGTTTCGAACGATGGCCGACGAGGCCGTCCAACCGGCGACAGCCGTACCGGTGACTAAACGCATGACAGATACCAACGATTCCAAAAGCGTCGCTTCCCAGCCGGCCCCTGCATCCGCACCGCCGTCCAGCCCCCCTTATCTCGCGCCCGAGCCGCGTGCGCGCCGCGGCGGCAGCGCGGTGCTGTGGTTCGTCGTCGTCGTGCTCGGCTGCGCGGCGGGTGTCGGCGGCTACGCGCTGAACCGCAAGATCGACCGGCTCGACGGCACCTTCGTCGCGCGCCAGAAGGCGCTCGACGCGCAAGCGGCCGAAACGCGGCTGAAGACCGAGCAGGCGCTCGCCAGCACGCACCAGGTCGACACGCAGCTCGCGCAGCTCGACGGCAAGCTTGCCGATGCGCAGAGCGCGCAGCAGGCGCTGCAGCAGCAATACCAGGACCTGTCGCGCAACCGCGACGCGTGGATGCTCGAGGAGGTCGACCAGATGCTGTCGAGCGCGAGCCAGCAGCTTCAACTGACCGGCAACACGCAACTCGCGCTGATCGCGCTGCAGAACGCCGACGCGCGTCTCGCGACGTCGCAGAGCGCGCAGGCCGTCACGGTGCGCAAGGCGCTCGCGCTGGACATCGAGAAGCTGAAGGCTGCGCCCACCGCCGATCTCACCGGCCTCGCGATCAAGCTCGACGACGCGATCGCCAGGATCGACGCGCTGCCGCTGTCCGGCGAGGCGATCGTGCCGCACGCGGCGCCGAAGGCCGCGCCGGCCGACACCGCGTCGTCGGTCGCCGCCGGCGAGCCGCGCTGGAAGGTGTGGTGGCACGACTTCTCGGCCGGCCTCGGCCAGCAACTGAAGGGCCTCGTGCAGGTGCGCCGGATCGACAACGCGGACGCGATGCTCGCGTCGCCCGACCAGGGCTACTTCGTGCGCGAGAACGTGAAGCTGCGCCTGCTGACCGCACGGCTGTCGCTGCTGGCGCGCAACGACAGCGCGATGAAGGCCGACCTGCACGCCGCACAGGCGTCGCTCGGGAAGTATTTCGATCAGGCGTCGAAGGACACGCAGACCGTCGAGGATCTGCTCAAGCAGGTTGACGGCGCATCGCTGACGGTCGCGGTGCCGAACCTGAACACGAGCCTGAACGCCGTTCAGCAGTTCAAGAGCCGGGGGTAACGATGACGCTTCGAGGAATCGTCTGGCTCGCGGTCCTGTTCGCGATCGCCGCGGCGCTCGCCACCGTCGGCCGTTTCGACGCGGGGCAGGTGCTGCTCGTCTATCCGCCGTACCGGATCGACGTGTCGCTGAACCTGTTCGTGATCGCCATCGTCGTGCTGTTCATCGTCGTGTACGCGCTGCTGCGCATCGTGCGCAACATCTGGCGCATGCCGCAGCGGGTCGCCGCGTATCGAGCGCGTTCGCGCAACGAGAAGGCGCAGGCGTCGCTGCGCGATGCGATCGCGAACCTGTACGCGGGCCGCTTCTCGCGTGCGGAGAAGGCCGCGCGCGAAGCGCTGACCGTCGACGCGAACCTGGGCGCCGCGAGTCTCGTCGGGGCCACGGCCGCGCACCGGATGCACGAGTACACGCGCCGCGACGACTGGCTGTCGAAGGTCGACGCGCCCGAATGGCAGGATGCACGGCTGCTCGCCGCGGCCGACATGCGCGCGGACGCCCGCGACGCCGACGGCGCGCTCGCCGCGCTGGCCGACATGCAGGCCGGCGGCAAGCGCATTCATGCGCAGCAGGTCGCGTTGCGTGCCCAGCAGCAACTGAAGAACTGGGCCGAAGTGCTGAAGCTCGCGAAGGCGCTCGAAAAGCGCGAGGCGCTGCATCCGGCCGCGGCCGTGCGGCTGCGCCAGCAGGCAGCGGAAAACCTGCTGCGCGAACGCCGGCACGATCCGGACGCGCTGCTCGAAGTGTGGCAGTCGCTGTCGCCGGTCGAGCGCCAGTCGCCGCGTCTGGCCGATCTCGCGGCCGAGCTGCTGGTGCCGCTCGAGCGCCGCAACGAAGCGCGCCGCATCGTCGAGGACGCGCTCGCGCACAACTGGGATGCACGCCTGCTGCGCCGTTATCCGGACACGGCCGGCGCCGATGCGCTGCCGCTGATCCAGAAGGCCGAAGGCTGGAAGAAGGATCATCCGGAAGATGCCGACCTGCTGTTCGCGCTCGGCCGCCTCTGCCAGCAGCAGCAGCTGTGGGGCAAGGCCCAGTCGTTCCTCGAATCGGCGCTGAAGCTGGCCGACAACGAGGCGCTGAAGGTGCGGGCGCATCGTGCGCTCGCCCGCCTGTTCGAGCACCTCGGCGAAACCGACAAGGCCGCGAAGCACTACCGCGAAAGCGCGCTGGCGATTACCGTCGTGTGACGCTGCGCGGCAGCTGCGCTGCGTACAAAGCCCCGAACGCCGATCGGCCTTCGGGGCTTTTTTTCGCCTGTGGCGAGGCAGGGGCGGCCCGCAGCGCGTTACGCGCCGAGCCTGCGCAGCAGGTCGTCCTCGCTCGCGACGAACCAGACCGATTTTCCGCGATTGCACTCGCGAACGAGCGCGCGCAGCGCTTCGCTGCGCGCGAGCCGGCGGTCGATGTCGCCGACCACGCCGAGCCGGACGCCGTAGTTGGTCAGCTTTTGCAGCACGGCGCCGGCCAGCCCGCTGTCGAGCCGGTAGAAGTCGTCGTGCAGCGTGTCCGCCGCGACCGCGATCCAGTCGGCTTCATGCTCGTGCGCGAGCGCGACGAGATCGAGCGCGTCGCTTTCCCGTTGCACGAGGCCGGCGGAAGGATCGCGGACCAGCACGCGGCTGCCGGCGGCCTGAACGATTCGATGGGGCATGTCGAGCGTGTCCGTCGATGAGAGAAAAGTGCGCACGGTGTCGCGCTGCCCGCGGATGAAGTGAGGCTGCTCGGGAAGAAGCCGCACCTGCGCGTGCGGCACGAGGCGCGTCAGGCGATCCTGCGTGTCGCGGGAATCGAGCATCACGTCGCGGCCTCCGACGATCGCCAGCACGGGCATCGACAACGTGCGGAGCATGGTGTCGTCGAATACCGGAATCGGCTCGATGCGCGGCCGGAAGCCGCGGTCGACGGCGCGCATCAGGGCGAGCGCGTCCCGTTCGGCCGGCGTCGATGCGGGTGGCAGGCGACCCAGCACGCGCCGCCGCACGCATGCGCGCCCGGCATCGCCGAGCAGCAACAGCGGCAGCGCCCACCACAGAAACGGCTTCTGCCTGCCGATGCCGGACGGGCAGAGCAGCGCGAGCCGGGTGACGCGCGGCGGCCGCCGCAACGCAAAGTCGAGCGCCGTTCGCGCGCCGAGCGAGATGCCGACGAACGCGGCGCGCGACACCTGCAGGCCGTCGAGCACGTCGTCGAGCCACTGCGCATGGGCGTCGCCCGCGAGCGGCGGGCGTGACGGCGCGCTCGGTCCCGCTTCGCCGATCACGTCGATCGCGTAGAGCCGGAAGTGCGTCGCCCAGTCGGTCGCGTGATGCTGCCAGCTTGCCGCCGTCGTCTGTGCGCCGTGGATCAGCACGACCGGCGGCGCGTGTTCGGGACCGCAGGCGATGACGTGCGTCGCGCCATGACGCGTTTGCACGGTGACGCGCCGATGCCCGGCCGGCCAGTGCGACAGCGCGGCCGCGTACGCGGCGCGAATCGCGCGGGCATGGCGGGATGACTTGAAGATTGCGCTCATGTCCCGCTTTGCTGCAGCAGCATGTCGAGCGACGACATCAGCGCGGCCGTGTCGGCCGGTGTCGCGGTCACGATGATCTTGACCATGCTCGAGGCGGGATCGAACGTGACGTCGATTCGCACGGGGTCGACGTACGATGTGCGGCCGGACGCCAACGCGTGCAGCGACCGCGACAGGTACTGGTGCAGCGACTGCGACGCATCGGGAATGTCGACGATGCTGGTGACGCGCACCGCACGCGGCGCGGGCGAGGCCGGCTCCGTCCGGGCGAACGCGGCGAGGTCGGCCTCGAGGATGCGGTAGGCACGGCCGACCCGCGTCGCGCGCAGCTTGCCGTCGCGAATGAACCGCAGGACGGTCTTCGGATGGACGCGCAAGCGGGCGGCAGTGTCTTCGACGGTGTGGAACATGAGCTATCGACGATTCCTTAATTATCTTTATTGTTCCATATATAAAGGAGCATAAGGGAATAATTTGGGTGATAAAGGGGCTGCCGTCGGATGGGCGAGACACTCGGCCGATCCGGGTTGTGCCCGTCCGGAATTGAAAACGCCCCGGCGACCGGCCATGCCGGACGTCGGGGCGTATCGGGGAGAAACGGGCCGGGAATCGGCCGGCGTGTTCGATCGATCCGGGCGCGCCTTTACGCGCCGCGCGTCGTCACTTGTCGACGAGCCGCTTCGGCACCGACAGCGCCAGTAGCCCGCCGAGCACGAGGAACCCGGCCAGCATGTACATGCCCGCATCGTTGGTGCCCGTCACCTGCTTGAGCCAGCCCATCAGGTACGGGCTCAGGAAGCCGGCGAGGTTGCCGATCGAGTTGATCATCGCGATGCCGGCGGCGGCGGCCGTGCCGCCGAGGAACGCGGTCGGCAGGCTCCAGAACAGCGGCAGCGTCGTCAGGATGCCGATCGTCGCGAGCGTGAGGCCGAGCATCGCGAGCGCCGTCTGGTGCGCCCAGATCACCGACAGCACGAGGCCGACCGCGCCGATCGCGGCCGGAATCGCGAGGTGCCAGCGGCGTTCGCGGCGCTTGTCCGCGCTGCGCGCGATCAGGATCATCGCGACCACCGCGGCCGCATACGGAATCGCCGACAGCAGGCCGATCATGAACGTGTCGGTCACGCCGGTCGCCTTGATGATCGTCGGCAGCCAGAAGCCGACGCCGTAGAGCCCCATCACGAACGAGAAATAGATCAGCGCCATCAGCCAGACGCGCGGGCTCGACATCACGGCGCCGAGCGGCAGGTCCTCCTTGGTGGCTTCCTCCGCGTCGACGTTGCGGGCGAGCAGCGCCTTTTCTTCGTCGGTCAGCCACGTCGCCTTCGCGATCCGCTCGTCGAGGGTGAAGAACACGAGCACGCCGGCGAGCACCGACGGAATGCCTTCGAGCAGGAACAGCCATTGCCAGCCGTGCCAGCCGCTCACGCCGTCGAACGCCTTCAGGATGAAGCCCGAGATCGGCCCGCCGATCACGCCGGACAGCGCGACGGCCGTCATGAAGAACGTCGTCATCCGGCCGCGCCGGTGCGCGGGATACCAGTAGGTGAGGTAGAGGATCACGCCGGGGAAGAAGCCCGCTTCGGCGACGCCGAGCAGGAAGCGCATCACGTAGAACATCGCGGGCGTCGTGACGAACATCGTCAGGATCGAGATCACGCCCCATGTCGCCATGATGCGGGCGATCCACACGCGGGCGCCCACCCGGTGCAGGATGATGTTGCTCGGCACCTCGAACAGGAAATAGCCGAAGAAGAAGATCCCGGCGCCGAGCCCGTACACGGTATCGCTCAGGTTCAGGTCGCTCGCCATCTGCAGCTTCGCGAACCCGACGTTCACGCGGTCGAGATACGCGACCACGTAGCACAGCAGGAGGAGCGGCACGAGCCGCCACGACACCTTGCGGTAGGTTGCTTCCTCGAATGCGCCGGACGAGCCCGGCAGCGACTGCGTCGATGTTGCCATGTTGTCTCCTGTCGATCCAGGTTAGCGCTTTAGCGGTTACCTGAGTCCCATGCTTTGCGGTCGATCGAGGTCGGCGCTTGGGCGGCTACCTCGATCCGATGCACCGCTGTCGTTGTAGTGGGCCGGAGCAGGCGTGGTGGTGCCCGATCCGGTTTCGTGCGAAGCAAGACGGGCCGATCGTGCGGCCCGGTACGACTAGATGCAGCGCCCGCCGTCGACTTCGAGGCAGACGCCGGTGATGAATTCGGCTTCGTCGGATGCAAGATAAAGCGCGGCGTTCGCGATGTCCTGCGGCGTCGAGAAGCGGCCGAGCGGGATCGTCGCGAGGAAGCGGCGGCGATTGTCCGGGGTGTCCTCGCAGCCCATGAACTCGGTCATCAGCGCGGTTTCGCCGAGCACCGGGTTGATGCAGTTCACGCGGATACGGTCGGCGCCGAGCTCGGCCGCGAGCGACTTGCTGGCGGTGATCATCGCGCCCTTCGTGCTGTTGTACCAGACGAGGCCCGGGCGCGGGCGCACGCCGGCCGTCGATGCGACGTTCACGAACACGCCGCCGCCCTGTGCGCGGAAGTACGGCACGAAAGTCTGCACGCACCAGAACAGGCTCTTCATGTTGACCGCGTACACGCGGTCGAATTCGGCTTCCGTCACGTCGAGCACGGGCTTGTTGCGGTGCGTGGTGCCCGCGTTGTTCACGACGATCTGCACCGCATGGAAATCCTCGAGCGCGGCCTGCAGCAGCGCGCGCCAGTCGTCCTCTTTCGACACGTCGCCGGCCACCGCGATCGCCTTGCCGCCCGCGAGCGCGATCTCGCTCGCGACGCGCTCGGCCGCCGCGCCGTTCAGGTCGTTGACGACGACGTTCGCGCCTTCGCGCGCATAGGTCTTCGCGATGCCTTCGCCGAACCCCGAGCCGCCGCCCGTGACGATGGCCGTCTTGCCGCTCAACCGCATGGTGTGTCTCCTGTGCTGGTGACGAGGATCGTCGCGTGTCGACGGGCTGCCGGCCGCTGCCGGCTGCCTGTCGCGTGCCGTGCGCTCAGCCGTGCCGGATCGCGATCGTCTTCAGCGCGGTGAAACCGTACAGGGCCTCGAAGCCTTTCTCGCGGCCGTGGCCCGAATGGCCGACGCCGCCGAACGGCAGTTCGACGCCGCCGCCCGCGCCATAGTTGTTGATGAATACCTGGCCCGCGCGCAGGCGCCGCGCGAGCCGCATCTGGCGCGCACCGTCGCGGGTCCAGATGCCTGCGACGAGGCCGTACGGCGTGCCGTTCGCGAGCGCGACGGCTTCGTCCTCGTCGACGAAACGCATGGCCGCGAGCACGGGGCCGAATACTTCCTCCTGCGCGAGCCGATGCGACGGCGGCACGTCGCGCAACAGCGCGGGTGCCTGGTAGAAGCCGCTTTCGGGCGCGTCGGCGACCACCTGCCCGTGCGCGGCCATCGGAATGCCGTCGTGCTGCGCATCGGACAGGAAATCCCACACGCGTTGCTGCTGCTTCGCGTTGATCAGCGGGCCGCAGTCGAGATCGGCGCGGCTCGGGCCGACGCGCAGCCCGTTGAACGCGGTGGCGAGGCGCTCGACGAGCGGCTCGTACACCGCGCGCTCGATCAGCACGCGGCTGCCGGCCGAGCAGGTCTGCCCGCCGTTCTGCACGATGGCGGCTACGAGCACGGGCAGCGCGGCGTCGAGATCGGCATCGGCGAACACGATTTGCGGCGACTTGCCGCCGAGTTCGAGCGTGACGGGCACGTGGTTCTCGGCCGCCATCTGCGTGACCAGCTTGCCGGTGGCCGGCGAACCCGTAAACGAGATGTGGTCGATGCCCGGATGGCGCGCGAGCGCGGCACCCGCTTCATGGCCGTAGCCGGTGACGACGTTGAGCGCACCGGCCGGCAGCCCGACCTCGGCGGCCAGCTCGGCGACGCGCAGCACGGACAGGCACGCATCCTCGGCCGGCTTGACCACGCACGCGTTGCCGGCCGCGAGCGCCGCGCCGACGCTGCGCCCGAAGATCTGCATCGGGTAGTTCCACGGCACGATATGGCCGGTGACGCCGTGCGGCTCGCGCACCGTCAGCACCGTGTAGCCGGCCTGGTAGGGGAGGGTTTCGCCGTGCAGCTTGTCGGCGGCGCCCGCGTAGAACTCGAAGTAGCGCGCGAGCGCGGCGGCATCGGCGCGCGCCTGCTTCAGCGGCTTGCCGGTGTCGCGCGCCTCGATCGTGGCGAGCTCCTCGATCGAATCCGCCACGCGCGCCGACAGCCGCATCAGCACGCGGCCTCGTTCGGCGGCGCTGGCGGCGCCCCAAGGGCCCGCGAACGCGTCGCGGGCCGCGGCGACCGCGCGTTCGATGTCGGGCGCGGTGCCGCGCGCGATCGTCGCGAACGGCTGGCCGTCGGACGGATCGACGACCGCGATGGTTTCCAGTTGCGCGGGCAACGTCCATTCGCCCGCGATGAAATGCTTCGCCTCTTCCATGCCTCCTCCTGTCGACCCAAGTTAGCGCTTTAGCGCTTACTTGGGTCCCATGCAACGCGAGTCGACCCAAATTAGCGCTTTAGCGCTTACTTGGGTCCCATGCAAAGCGGTCGACCCAAGTTAGCGCTTTAGTGGTTACTTGGGTCCCATGCATAGCGGTCGACCCAAGTGAGCGCTTCAGCGCTTGCCCGGGCTCCATGCTTTGTGGTCGACGTGCAACAGGCCGCCGCTTCGACGGCCCGACATCCGGAACGATTATCGCGCCGATCGTCATCAGGACGCCACCGGTCGATTGGCTATAATGGCGCATTCCTTTTGGGGAATGCCCGCGGCGGTGCATCGGCCGCGGCGCCCTGTCCCGAATTCCCATCGACCTACAGAGAGTGCTCATGAGCTTCAATCATGTTCCGGCCGGCAAGGACCTGCCGCAAGATTTCAACGTGATCATCGAGATTCCCGCGCAAAGCGATCCGGTGAAGTACGAGGCGGACAAGGAACTGGGCCTTCTCGTCGTCGACCGCTTCATCGGCACGGGCATGCGCTACCCGGTGAACTACGGCTACATCCCGCAGACGCTGTCGGGCGACGGCGATCCGGTCGACGTGCTGGTGATCACGCCGTTCCCGCTGCTGGCCGGCTCGATCGTGCGTTCGCGCGTGCTCGGCATGCTGCAGATGACCGACGAGTCAGGCGTCGACGCGAAGCTGGTCGCGGTGCCGCACGACAAGATCTGCCCGATGACGGCCAACCTGAAGACGATCGACGACGTGCCCGAGTACCTGAAGGATCAGATCAAGCACTTCTTCGAGCAATACAAGGCGCTCGAGAAGGGCAAGTGGGTGAAGGTCGAAGGCTGGGCCGGCATCGAAGCCGCGCACAAGGAAATCACCGACGGCGCCGCGAACTACAAGAAGTAAGCGGCGTGCCGGCCGACGGCCGGTTCGTACGGAACGCAAACCGCGCGTGTCTCCTCAGGAGGCCGCGCGGTTTTGTTTTGCGCGTGCGGTTTTCGGGCGAGCGGACGGGGAGACGGGCGCGGGCGGGACAGCCGGCGCTTTCTTCGCGCGTTTCGTTCTGGGCGGGGCAACGGACGGAGCGATCGCGGCGGCGGCTTTCTTGGCCGCTGGACGGCGCCGGGCCGGTGCGGAAGCGGCCGCTTCGCGTACGCTCGCGCCGGGTTTGCCGGCAGTGGTCGGCGCCTTCCTTTTTGACGGCGTGGAAGAGTGCGAGCCGGTTTTCTTTACCGGTGCGCTACGCGACGTGGTCTTTTTTGCGGCAGCATTGCCGTCGGCTTTTGCACGTTGCGCGTCCGGTGCAGCTTGATTTGATTTCGTCGACTTCGACTTCGACTTCGACTTCGACTTCGACTTCGACTTCGACGCTGGGGTGCCCTCTGTGGGCTTCGCCGTCTTCGCGGCCGTTGCGGCCCCGACAACTTTCCCGGCCTTCACCTTTTTCCCGGCAACCTGTTCCGTTGCAGCCGCCGTCGCCGCATCGTCGACGATTTCCGCCTTCTCCTTCTTCCGCCCGCGCGCCGTGGCCTTCGTCCCGGCCGTGTCGCCGGCCTCGTCGAGCGCGACCACCACCGGCAACACCGATTCCAGCGTGCGCAACCCAGCCGCCAGCTCGCGCTTTTTCGCGGGCGTGAGCCGCTTCACCCAGTATTCGGCGCGCGACGCGCTCGACCGGTCGGGCAGCGCAAACGACGCGAGCACCGCGCGCGGCTTGCGCGAGCGCGTGTAGCGCGCGCCCTTGCCGGACGCGTGTTCGTCGAAGCGCGCGGCGACATCGGTCGTGATGCCCGTGTAGACGCTGTCGTCGGCGCATTCGATCAGATACAGAAACCAGGACATGGCGGGGCGGCGGGATGCGAAGCCGCCAGTGTCTCAGAAAAAACGGGCGTCAACGCCACCGGTCGCCGTGCCCGTCGCGAAAGCGGCTCGGCGCCGCGCCGAGTTCGCGCGTGAAGAAGCGCGTGAACGCGCTCGTCGAACGGAAGCCGACGCGCACGCCGATCTCGCCGATCGGCAACTGCGTGTTGAGCAGCAGGTCGCGCGCCTCGCCGAGCCGCGCCTGCGCGACGAGCGCATGGAACCCGACCGCTTCGCGATGCAGCCGCCGGCGCAGCGTCCAGCGCGACATCGCGAAGCGCGTGCACACGTGCTGCATCAGCGTATCGGTCGGCACGTCGACGTCGTCGGACGTGCGCAGCCAGTCGCGCACGCATTGCTCGACCGACGAGCCGAACGTCGAGCGGGCGCGCACGCGTTCGCGCGCGGCGTCGGCCGCATGACGCTGGATACCGGCGAGCGGCGCGTTGTAGCGCTCGAACGGCGTGTCGACGTGCGCGGAGCGCAGCACGATGCGGTTGTGCGCGGCATCGAACGATACCGGCGCCCCGAGCATGTCGCGCAGCGCGGCAACGGGCGCAAACGCGCGGCCGACGAATTCGGCATCGTCGATGCGCACGTGCGGGTCGTACAGGCGCGCGAGCGCCGCGAGAATCGCGAGGTTCGCGAACGCGCTGCCCGCGTGCCGGCCGTCTCCTTCGTTCACGTACTCGAGCGCGATCGCGTCGTCGTTCTCGTGTGCGAAGACCCAGTCGACGTTGCCGATCAGCTCGCGATAGCGCAGGTAGCCGTGCAGCGCGTCGCGCAGTGTCGCCGCGTTGCAGGTGATGCCGGCGAGTTCGGGAAACGGCACGAGCCACGGCACGACCTCCGGCGGCGGGCGATGCCACGACAGCGGCCAGCCGCTCGTCTGCTGCATGGCGGCCACATGCCGGTCGCCCGCGATGCGGCGCGTGTCGTCGGCGAGCTCGGCCGGCCCGATGCCGAGCGTCTCGTAAAGCGGTGCGGGATCGATGCCGTTCGCACGCGCGTCTTCGCACAGCCAGCGGTAGATCCGGACGGATACCGATTTCTGTTGCAACTCCATGTCTGTCTCCCTGTCGTCATGCCGTTCGGGTTTGTCCCCGCTGCGAGAGGTCAACGCATGCTCCTGCCGGTCAAGCGTGGTGACCGGTTGATTTTTAGACTCGGACGCTGGAGTGAGGCGACAAGTACAACAGAACGATTCTGGAGGATCAATGAAAACTTCGCTGTTCCGGTGTTCGACGATTGCGTCCGCGTGCGCGCTCACGGTGCTGCTCGCATCGTGCGGCGGCGACGACATTCATGCCCCGACCGCGCCGGCCGACCCCGACGCGGCAGCCGACCAGCGCGCGGCCGCGCTCGTCGCGCAACTGACGACCGACGAGAAGCTGCAGCTCGTGCATGGCACCGGCATGCCGGCGCTCAGCCTGGGCGGCCCGTTCCCGGCCGACGCGCTGAACGGCGCGAGCTACATCCCGGGCGTGCCGCGGCTCGGCATTCCGGCCGTCAGCAGCGCCGATTCGGCGGGCGGCGTGAACGTGAAGAATGCGCGCGTGACCGCGCTGCCCGCGCCGGTCGCGCTCGCGGCGACATGGGACCCGGCGCTCGCGGGCGCCTACGGCACGCGCATCGCGCTCGAATTGCGCGCGCTCGGCTTCGCGGAAGGGCTCGGCGGCGGCGTGAACCTCGCGCGCGAGCCGCGCAACGGCCGCACCTTCGAATACATGGGCGAGGACCCGGTGCTCGCGGGCACGCTGAGCGCCGCGCGCACGCAGGCCACGCAGGCGCGGAAGGTGATTGCGACGATCAAGCATTTCGCGTTCAACGACCAGGAAACCAACCGGATGACGGTCGATTCGGTCGTCGACGAGCGGACCATGCGCGAGGCCGAACTGCTCGCGTTCGAGATCGGCGTGAAGGACGGCCAGCCGGGCAACGTGATGTGCGCGTACAACAAGCTGAACGGCGTGTATGCGTGCGAGAACCCGTATTTGCTGACGACGGTGCTGAAGAACGAGTGGGGCTTCAAGGGCGTCGTGCAGTCGGACTGGGGCGCGACGCATTCGACGGTCGCCGCCGTGCAGGCCGGGCTCGACGAGGAACAGCCGGGCGCGGCCGACGACGGCAACGCGCCGCTCGGCTCGTACTTCAATTCGAAGCTGCGCGCGGCGCTGCAGGCCGGCAGCGTGTCGGCCGCGCGGCTGAACGACATGGTGCAGCGCAAGCTGCGCACGCTGATCCGCATCGGCGTGATGGACGCGCCGCCGAAGCCGGGCGGCGCGATCGACGAAGCCGCCGGCAATGCCGATGCGCTCGCGATCGCACGGCAAGCGGCGGTGCTGCTGAAGAACGCGGCCGCACCCGGCGACACGCAGCCGGTGCTGCCGCTGGCTGCCGGCACGCTCAAGTCGGTCGTCGTGATCGGCGGGCATGCGGACGCGGGCGTGCTGTCGGGTGGCGGCTCGGGCGCGGTGCCGGCGATCGACGGCAATGCGGTGACGTCCTGCCAGCAGCCGGCCGACATGCTGTTCGGCGGGTGCGCGACCTGGTACAAGTCCGCGCCGCTCGCGGCGATCCGCGCGAAGGCGCCGAATGCGTCGGTCAGCTATCTCGACGGGACCGACGCGAACGCCGCGGCTACCGCGGCCGCGCAGGCCGATGTCGCGATCGTGTTCGCCACGCAGTGGCAGACGGAAGGGCTCGACCTTGCGAGCCTGTCGCTGCCCGATGCGAAGGCGGACCCGTACAACCAGCAATATGACCAGAACGCGCTGATCGCCGCGGTCGCCGCGAAGGCGAAGCGCGTGATCGTCGTGCTCGAGAACGGCAGCCCGGTGCTGATGCCGTGGCTCGCGAACGTGCATGGCGTGCTGGACGTGTGGTATCCGGGCGCACAGGGTGGCCAGGCGATCGCCGACCTGCTGTTCGGCGACGCGAACCCGTCGGGCCGGCTGCCGCTGACGTTCCCGAAGCAGGAGGCCGACCTGCCGCAGCCGACGATCGATCCGTCGAATCTGCGGAACGTCTATGCGGAAGGGCTCGCGTACGGCTATCGCTGGTTCGACGCGAAGGCGATCGAGCCGCTGTTCCCGTTCGGCTACGGGTTGTCGTACACGACGTATGCGTTGTCGGCGATGTCCGCGCAGGCCGACGCAGCGGGCAACGTGACGGTCGGCGTGACGGTGACGAATACGGGCTCGCGCGCCGGTACGCACACGGTGCAGATCTACGCCGCGTTGCCCGCGTCGCTCGGCGAGCCGCCGAAGCGGCTCGTCGGCTGGACCAAGGTCGCGCTCCAGCCGGGCGAGGCGCGCACGGTCAGCGTCGCGGTGCCGGCACAGCGCTTCGCGGTGTGGGATGCGAGCGCGCACGCATGGCGGATCGGCGCCGGCAGCTACGGGCTGTCGGCGGCCGCGTCGTCGCGCGATCCGCAGGCGCTGTCGCAGACGGTGACGCTCGCCGCGCACTGACCCGGCGACGATCGTGCGACATGCGGCGAGGCCACGCCTGGCTTCGCCGCATGCCGGTGCGCCGGATCGCGCTAGCCGGCGCTGCGCCGGAACGGATCGTGTTCGCGCAGTTCGTCGACATACGCGTGGATATGCTCGGTCTCGCGTTCGAGAAAGCGCGCGACCGCATCGGAAAACGCCGGATGCGCGAGCCAGTGCGCGGAGTGCGTGACGGTCGGCAGGAACCCGCGCGCGAGCTTGTGCTCGCCCTGCGCGCCGCCCTCGAAGGTGTCGAGCCCGGCCTCGATGCAGAACTCGAGCAACTGGTAGTAGGCCGTTTCGAAATGCAGGCAGGGCACGTGCTCGATCGCGCCCCAGTAGCGGCCGTACAGCGTGCCGCCGCCGTGTTCGCCGCGCCGGTACACGGCGAGCGCGCTCGCGACCGGTTTCCCGTCGGCTTCCGCGATCACGAGCAGCAGGTTCTCGGGCATCGTCGCGCCGATCGTGCGGAAGAAGTCGAGGTTCAGGTACGGGCTCGAATAGTGCTCGCGGTACGTTTGCCGATAGCAGCGCGAGAAAAAGCGCCAGTCGGCGTCGGTGATCTGGTCGCCGGTGAGCCGCCGGAACGTCACACCCGCGTCGTGCACCTTGCGCCGCTCCGCGCGGATGTTCTTGCGCTTCTTCTGCTCGAGCGTGCCGAGGAAATCGTCGAAGTGGCGGTAGCCGTCGTTGAGCCAGTGAAACTGCACGCCTTCGCGCAGCATCATCCCCATCGATTCGAGCAGCCGCGCTTCGTCGCCGGTCGGGAACAGCACGTGCAGCGACGACACGTCGCTCTGCTCGGCGAACGCGAGCAGCGTGGCCGCGAGCCGGCGGCGCGCGTCGTCGTCGGCCGCGAGCAGGCGCGTGCCCTGCACCGGCGTGAACGGCACAGCGCACAGCAGCTTCGGGTAATAGGGCAGGTTGTTGCGCTGGTATGCGTCGGCCCACGCCCAGTCGAACACGTATTCGCCGTACGAATGCTGTTTCGCATAGACGGGCGTGGCGGCCGCGAGGCGGCCGGTGTTCGCGTCGGTCAGCGTGACGAAGTGCGGCGACCAGCCGGTGTCGTCCACCGCGCAGCGCGCGACGTGCAGCGCGTCGAGAAATTCGTGGCGCAGGAACGGCGTGGGCTGCGCGTCGCGCGCGAGCAGCGCGTTCCATTCGTCGGCCGGCACTTCGGCGGGGGACGACAGGATGCCCGTGCGATAATCGATGCGTTCGTGTTTCAAGCGTGAATCCGTACCGTTGGATGTTGCCGGATGCGGGCCGCCGTGGCCCGCATCCGGGTCGATTTCGTCAGCCGTTCAAGGCGCGCCGCCGGGTTGCGCCGATCCCGCCATGAAGACCCGACTCGCTCTCGCCCAGATCAACGTCACCGTCGGCGATTTCGCCGGCAACGTCGCGCGGATCGTCGCGGCCGCACGCGCCGCGCACAACGATGGTGCGCAACTGATGGTCGCACCCGAACTCGCGCTGTCCGGCTATCCACCCGAAGACCTGCTGCTGCGGCCCGCGTTCTACGCGGCGGCGGCCGCCGCGCTCGATGCGCTCGCCGACGCGCTGAAAGCGTTCGACGGGCTCGCGGTGCTGGTCGGCCACCCGTTGCGCGGTCCGGGCAGCGGGGCGGGCGACGATGCGCGCGCGTCAGCCGTCGATGGTAATGCAAACCGCCCGATCGAGCGCGGCGTGCCGCCTACCGACACCTTCAACGCGGTATCGCTGATCGTCGGCGGCGAGATCGTCGGCACCTACCGCAAGCAGGATCTGCCGAACGCCGAGGTGTTCGACGAGAAACGCTATTTCGCGACCGACACCGAGCCGCTCGTGTTCGAGCTGAACGGCGTGAAATACGGCGTGATCATCTGCGAGGACGCGTGGCATGCGTCGGCCGCGCAGATCGCGAAGGCGGCCGGCGCGCAGGTGCTGCTGATCCCGAACGGCTCGCCGTATCACCTGAACAAGGAAGCGGTGCGCATCGACATCCTGCGCGCGCGGATTCGCGAGACCGGGCTGCCGATGGTGTACGTGAACCTCGTCGGTGGCCAGGACGAACTCGTGTTCGACGGCGGGTCGTTCGTGCTCGACGGCGAGGGCGGGCTCGTCGCGAAGATGCCGCAGTTCGACGAAGGGCACGCGATCGTCGAATTCGACGGCGCGCGGCCACTGCCCGGCGCGATCGCGCCCGAGCTGTCGACCGACGCGCAGGTGTACCGCGCGCTCGTGACCGGCGTGCGCGACTACATCGGCAAGAACGGTTTTCCCGGCGTGCTGATCGGGCTGTCGGGCGGCGTCGATTCGGCGCTGGTGCTGGCCGTCGCATGTGATGCGCTCGGGCCCGAGCGCGTGCGCGCGGTGATGATGCCGTCGCGCTTCACGGCCGACATCTCGACGACGGACGCGGCGGAGATGGCGCGGCGCGTCGGCGTACGCTACGACGAGATCGCGATCGCGCCGATGTTCGATGCGTTCCGCGTCGCGCTCGCGGGCGAATTCGCGGGCCGCGCGGAAGACGCGACGGAGGAGAACATCCAGGCGCGTATCCGCGGCACACTGCTGATGGCGCTGTCGAACAAGTTCGGCTCGATCGTGCTGACGACTGGCAACAAGAGCGAGATGGCGGTCGGCTATTGCACGTTGTACGGCGACATGGCCGGCGGTTTCGCGGTGATCAAGGACATCGCGAAGACGCTCGTGTACCGGCTGTGCCGCTATCGCAACGCAACGACCGACTACGGGCTGCGCGACGTGATTCCCGAGCGAATCCTGACGCGCGCGCCGTCGGCCGAGCTGCGCGAGAACCAGACCGACCAGGACAGCCTGCCGCCATACGACGTGCTCGACGCGATCATGCGGATGTACATGGAAGAAGACCGGCCGCTCGCCGAGATTGTCGCGGCCGGCTATGCGCAGGCCGACGTCGAGCGCGTGACGCGGCTCATCAAGATCAACGAATACAAGCGCCGCCAGGCGCCGATCGGCATCCGCGTCACGCATCGCGCGTTCGGGCGCGACTGGCGCTACCCGATCACGTCACGCTTCACCGAACGGCTCGATTGAGCCGTGCTGGGCCGGAGGCGGCCCGCCGGCTTACAATCGGGAACGCGATTTTTCATCCAAACGAGCATTGAGGGACAACCATCATGAAACGCATCACCGCCATCATCAAGCCGTTCAAGCTGGACGAAGTCCGCGAAGCGCTCGCCGAAGTGGGGCTCACGGGCCTGACCGTGACGGAAGTGAAGGGCTTCGGCCGCCAGAAGGGTCATACCGAGCTGTATCGCGGCGCGGAATACGTCGTCGATTTCCTGCCGAAGATGAAGATCGAGGTGGTCGTCGCGGAAGCGCAGGTCGATCAGGTGATCGACGCGGTGATCGGTGCGGCGCGCACCGGCAAGATCGGCGACGGCAAGATCTTCGTGTCGGACGTCGAGCGCGTGATCCGCATCCGTACCGGCGAAGAGAACGAAGCGGCCGTCTGAGCGCCGCGTCCGCGCCATTCGATTAACTTCCCGGCCGCTTCGGCCGATCGGGCCACGGGTCGTACGAACCCGATGCCCAAGAAAAAACGGTGCGGATACCCGGTTGGGTACCGCACCGATACGCGCCTCTCGCAGCAGCGTGGAAAGTGTTGTCGAATCGTTCTTTGACGGCGCCTGATCAGAACAGGTGCTGGATGCCGGCGTAGACGCCGGTCTGGCTGCCGCCCTGATGCGGGTTGCCCGTCGATACGGCCGTACCGGCGCCGTTCGCGTTCAGGCCGAAGTTGGCCGACGAGCTGTTGCGCACCGTCGCGACCTGCAGGTCGAACAGCGTGCGCTTCGAGATGTTGTACGAGCCGCCGACCGTGTAGATGTTCGCGTTGCCGCCACCGTGGTTCGCGTTCACGTGATACACGGCCGCGATCAGCGCTGCTGCCGGCGTGGCCTGCCACGTCACGCCGCCCCACACCTGTTGCGTACCCGTCACGCCGGCGTTCACTGCCGGGCCACCGCTGCCGTCGGCGCGCGATGCCTGATAGGCGGCCTGAACCTTGAACTGGCCGAGGAACACGTTCACGCCCGCGAAGTATTCACGCGAGTAGTTGAACACGTCCGAGAAGCGGCCGTTGCTGTCGCGCGTTTCGTCGTAGATGCCGCGCAACTGGAACAGCGAGTTCGTGTAGGTGACCTGACCGCCCATTGCACGGCCCGGTTGGCCGGCCGTCGTGTTGCCGTTGAAGCTGGTCGAGTTCGAGAACGAGAACTGGCCGTAGAAGTCGAGGCCGTAGAGCGACGGCGACTGGTACGACACGTTGTTGCTGGTCTTGTTCCAGTTGCGGCCGCGCACCAGCGAGGCCGTCGACCAGGACGACTGACCGAACGGGTCGAAGTCCCACACGCCGTTGGCGATCGCGAGTTCGCGACCCAACAGCAGCGTACCGTAGCGGTCGTTCGAGATACCGACGGTCGCGAAACGATCCCAGATCGAACCGCTGAAGCCGCCCGTCATCGTGTTGAACGCGCCTTCGAGGTGGAACAGGATCTTGTTGCCGCCGCCGATGTCCTCGCTACCCTTCAAGCCCCACAGGCTCGTGCCCCAGTCGCCGCTTTCCGCGCGCACTTGGTGGCCGTTTTGCAGGCCGTTCATGTACTCGATGCCTGCATCCAGGCGGCCATACAGCGTGACGCTGCTCTGCGCGTGCGCCGTCACCACCCCAGCAGCCATCAGCGCGGCCGCGACCAAAGCTTTCTTCATCATCTCCTCCATACCCTGTCAAAAAGTCAACCCAGACTGCACGAGATGCCCGGAGCGCGAGCGCCGGGCAAAAGCGGGATAACCAGGGAGACCTCGTGCAGGGCCGGTAAGCGCGGCACGCGGGCAAGCAGACGGAAAACCGTTGAGCGGTCCCGCGCAGCCGGGTCGGCCTGCGGGGTCTCCTTGTTGTGTCGTGAAGCTAAACTACATTTCACGAACTTCGTTTTGCTACTTTGGTTACTAATTTAGCAAAAATACAATTTTGTGGCGACGGAAATCGTTGTTTGACTAACCGCTGTCGCCAAATTGCCATGCAACACGGTGTGCAACAGGTGTCCCTAGGGTTCCTGATTACCGGAAAACCCTTGTCCCGCAAGGGAGACATGGATTCCGCGGGTATGGGTCAAGGATTGCCACTATTGACGTCGCCGGGGCGCCGGCGTAAGCGTGAAAGTCGCGAAATTGGTAAGTATTTCGTAATGATTCGGGCGATTGCCGACAGCGCCGATCGACGCCTGAAACCCCCCGCCCCGCAACGCGCCGCGCTTAGTCTGGGGGCGGCCGTGCGTCGAGTAACTGGGCGCGAATCCAGCGGTGCGCATCGGTGCGCGCATGCTTCGCGTGCGAGTAGACCTTCACCGTGTAGCGCGGGATCTCGAACGGCGCGGGGAAGATGCGGATCGGCGCCGCATGCCGCAGCGCCTGCGCGGCGCGGTTCGGCACCGTCATCAGGAGTGCCGACTCCGCGATCACGAACGGCGCGGCCAGCACGGTCGGCAACTGCACGGCCACATGCCGCGCGAGACCGAGCCGGTCGAGCACGTAGTCGACGACACCGCGCGACTCGTTCCATGGCGTGACGACCACGTGGCGGGCCGCCAGGTACTGGTCGAGCGTCAGCCGCCGCCGGATGTCCGGATGCGCGGCGCTCGCGATCACGACGTAGTCGTCGGAGAACCAGTCGAAATCCTCGATGCCCGGCGCGTCGGCCGCCGATTCCTCGTGGTAGCCGAGCGCGAAGTCGATGCGGCCGGCCGCGAGTTCGTCGACGGAAATCTTGCGGTCCGAATGGACGACGCGGACCCGCAGGTGCGGCGCCACGTGCTGGATGCGGGCGAGGAACGCCGGCAGCACCGCGAACGCCGTGTAGTCGGTCGCGGCGAACACGAACGTGCGGTCGCTTTGCGCGGGATCGAAGCGGCGCGCGCGGGCGAGCCCTTTCGACATCGCGTCGAGCGCGTCGCCGGCCCAGGTGGCGATGTCGTCGGCGCGCACGGTCGGCTGCATCTCGTTGCCGAGGCGCACGAACAGCGCATCGCCGATCGCGTCGCGCAGCCGGGCGAGCGCGTGGCTCAACGCCGACGGGCTCAACGCGAGCTCATGCGCGGCCGCCGCGACAGACCGATGGCGGTACAGCGCGTCGAATACGAGCAGCAGATTCAGGTCGAGGCGGCGCAGATCGGGATGCATCATGTTCAGGTCTGGATGAAGAAACTGCACTTCCTGCAGGCGTGGCGTGAACGTAGCATGACGGTTCGAACGGCGCCAGCGCGGGTGCGCGGCACCGTTTTCCCGCTGTTTTCCGCTTCACATCCGGGCCGGAGGAGGGCTCAACCCGTGCAAATCGATATCCGTTCCGCCACCGTCGCCGACGTGCCGCTGATCCTGCGCTTCATCACCGAACTGGCCGTCTACGAGAAGGCGGAGCACGAAGTCGTCGCGACGCCCGAATCGCTCGAACGCAGCCTGTTCGGCGAAGGCTCGCCGGCGCGTGCGCTGATGTGCGAGGTCGACGGCGAGCCGGCCGGCTTCGCCGTGTATTTCTTCTCTTATTCGACGTGGCTCGCGCGGCAGGGGCTGTATCTGGAGGATCTGTACGTGTCGCCGCGTTTTCGCGGCGCCGGCGCAGGGCTGCGGCTGCTGAAGGCGCTCGCGCGGATCGCGGTCGACTCGGGCTGCGGGCGTTTCGAATGGAGCGTGCTCGACTGGAACGAGCCGGCGATCCGCTTCTACGAAAGCGTCGGCGCGGCGCCGCAGAGCGAATGGGTACGTTACCGGCTGGCGGGCGACGAACTGCGCGCGTTCGCCGACGGCGCGCCGGTGAGCGCCGCGTAAACGCAAAACGGGCGCCGCGCGGTGAACCGCGGGGCGCCCGTTCGGGCGTGGCGCGTGGCGGGCGTTACTTGAGGCTGCCCGACAGGAACGCGCGCAGGCGGTCGCTCTTCGGGTTCGCGAGCACCTCGGACGGCACGCCTTGTTCCTCGACGCGCCCCTGGTGCAGGAACATCACGTGGTTCGACACGTTGCGCGCGAAGCCCATCTCGTGCGTGACGACGATCATCGTGCGGCCTTCTTCGGCCAGCTTCTGCATCACCTTCAGCACTTCGCCCACCAGCTCCGGGTCGAGCGCCGAGGTCGGCTCGTCGAACAGCATCACGTCCGGATGCATCGCCAGCGCCCGCGCGATCGCCACGCGCTGCTGCTGGCCGCCCGACAGATGCGACGGATATTGCTTCTCGACGCGCGGCGCGAGGCCGACCTTCTCGAGATACTCGCGCGCACGGTCCTCGGCTTCCTTCTTCGGGATGCCGAGCACGTTCACCGGCGCTTCCATCACGTTCTCGAGCACGTTCATGTGCGACCAGAGGTTGAAGTGCTGGAACACCATCGACAGCTTGGTGCGCACGCGCTGCAGCTGCTTCGAATCGGCCGCGCGCAGCGCGCCCGTCTTGTCGAGCGCGGTGCGCACTTCCTCGCCGTCGACGAAGATGCGGCCCGCGTTCGGCTGTTCGAGGAAGTTGATACAGCGCAGCATCGTGCTCTTGCCGGAGCCGGACGAGCCGATCACGCTGATCACGTCGCCCGAGTTCGCCCTCAGCGACACGCCTTTGAGCACCTCGTTGTCGCCGTACCGCTTGTGGAGATCGTCGACGAAAAGCTTCTGGGTCTGGGAGTTCATCAATAGTCCTGCGAAAACTTACTTGCCTTGCGGGCGCAGATACGCGAGCCAGCGACGCTCGGCCTGGCGGAACAGCCACACGAGCGTGAACGAGATCACGAGGTAGAGCAGGGCGGCGATGCCGAACGCGTGGAACGACATGTAGGTCGCCGAGTTCACGTCGCGCGCGATCTTCAGGATGTCGGGCACGGTCGCGGTGAAGGCCACCGTCGTCGCGTGCAGCATCAGGATCACTTCGTTGCTGTACAGCGGCAGCGCGCGGCGCAGCGCCGACGGCAGGATCACGCGGCGATACATCGTGAACGGCGACATCCCGTACGCGCGCGCGGCTTCGATCTCGCCGTACGACGTCGCCTTGATCGCGCCCGCGAAGATTTCGGTGGTGTACGCGCAGGTGTTCAGCGTGAACGCGAGCAGCGTGCAGTGCATCCCGTCGCGGAAAAACGCATCGAGCATCGGCGTGCCGCGCACGGCCTGCAGGCTGTAGAGGCCCGTGTAGCAGAGCAGCAGCTGCACGTAGAGCGGCGTGCCGCGGAACACGTACGTGTACAGCCATACGGCGCCCGACAGCCACTTCCGCTTCGACACGCGCGCGACGGCGAGCGGCACCGACAGGCAGAAGCCGAGGCCGATCGACACGACCAGCAGCCACAGCGTGATCGCGACACCGGTGATGCGATAGCCGTCGGTGTACAGATAGTTGCGCCAGTATTCTTGGATGAGTTCGATCATAGGTCAGCCTTGCGGACACCGGTCGAGTAGCGCTTTTCGAGCCACATCAGCACGAAGTTCGAGATCGTCGTGATGGCGAGGTAGACCGCTCCCGCGATCAGCGTGAAGAAGAAGAACCGCAGCGTGCCCTTGCCGGCGTCCTGCGACGCCTTCACGACGTCGGCCAGGCCGATGATCGACACGAGCGCGGTCGACTTCACGAGCACCTGCCAGTTGTTGCCGATGCCCGGCAGCGCGAAGCGCATCATCTGCGGGAACATGATCCGCGTGAACACCTGCCAGTTCGTCATCCCGTAGGCGCTGCCGGCCTCGAGCTGGCCGCGCGGCACCGACAGGAACGCGCCGCGGAACGTCTCGGTGAAGTACGCGCCGTAGATGAAGCCGAGCACGAGCACGCCGGCGAGGAACGGGTCGATGTCGATCTGGTCCCAGCCGAGCGCGTCGGTCGCCATGTTCAGCCAGATCTGCAGGCTGTAGAACAGCAGCAGCATCAGCACGAGATCGGGTACGCCGCGGATCAGCGTCGTGTAGACGGTGCCGACGCCGTTCGTCACGCGGTTGCGCGACAGCTTCGCGCCGGCGCCGAGCAGCCCCAGCAGGAACGACAGCGCAAGCGAAAGCACCGCCAGTTTGACGGTTTGCCAGGTGCCGGCGAGGATCAGCGGGCCGTAGCCTTGTAGAAACATATGTGGTCCCTGGTGTGGTCCCTGACGGTGCACGTCGTGCGCCGCGAAAGACGCGCCCGCCAAGCTGCGCGGAACGCCCCGTGCGTATCATGACCGTCCGCCCCGGCAACGGTGCCGGGCGAGCCCGTCGCGCGAACGGCGGGCAAGGGGGCGGGCGGCGCGTGGTTGACTGCCTGTACTGCCCGGACGCGGGGCCGCCCCCGCATCCGCTGCTGCTTGTCGACGTTCAGCGGGCCGGCGCCGAGTAGACGCTGAACGAGAAGTACTTGTGCGACAGCCGGTCGTACGTACCGTCCTTGTGCATGTCGGCCAGCGCCTGGTTGATTCTCAGCTTCAGGTCGGTATCTTCCTTGCGCAGGCCGATCGCGGTGCCGTCGCCGATCGTCTTCGGATCCTTCACTTCCGGCCCGGCGAACGCGAAGCCCTTGCCGCGCGGCGTGCGCAGGAAGCCGTAGTCGGCCTGCAGTTCATCCTGCAGCGTCGCGTCGAGGCGGCCCGTGCCGAGATCGGCATAGACCTGGTCCTGGTTCTGGTAAGGAACGATCGTCACGCCCTGCGGTTCCCAGTACGCCTTCGCGTAGGTTTCCTGCGTGGAGCCCTGCTCGACGCCGACGCGCTTGCCCTTGAGCGACGCGACCGTCGGCAGCAGCGGCGAGCCGGTTTTCGCGATCATCCGCGCGGGTGCGTCGTACACCTTGTCGGAGAAGTCGATCTGCTCGCGACGCTTGTCCGTCACGGTCAGCGACGACACGATGACGTCGTACTTCTTCGCCTTCAGCGCCGGGATGATCCCGTCGAGATCCTGCGCCACCCACACGCACTTCACGTTGATCCGCTTGCAGATTTCCTTGGTGAGATCGACGTCGAAACCGACGATCTCGCCGCTCGGCGCGGTCGACTCGAACGGCGGGTAGCTGGCATCGACGCCGATCCGCACGGTCTTCCACTCCTTCGCGAAGGCGCTGCCCGCCACGAGGGCGAGGGCGGCGCACAGGGCGGCCTTCTTCATTTCCATCCTTCTGTTGCTGACTTTCCGGGGGCGCTCGCGGCCGGTCGAACCGGGCGCCGCGGCGTATTCTAGACGGCCAAAAATCGCCGATCGGCGCTCTGGCGTTGGCGACCGCCGGAAGGGCGAACGCCAAAAGGGCGGTATTTTACCCGAACGCGATACCCGGAAAACGGCAATCCGGCGCGGTCGACCGATTCCTCGATTCGGCTGTTGCGGCAATCGAGGTATTCGCAACGAATATTTCGGCAATTGGTTGTGCGGGTGCAACGATGCGGTGCGCGGGCGGCGGATTGTGGCGCTGCCGGCCTCCCCTTACAGTGGAGGTAAACCCGAACAGAACATCCGCGCCCCGAGCGTCCGCCCCAATGTTCCAGATCCTGCGCGCCGAAGACCGCTGCCGCACGCACCACGGCTGGCTCGAATCGAGTCACAGCTTTTCGTCCGTCTGCCGCGACGGGCATGCGCCGGTGCGTCCGCCCGTCGGCGCGCTGTGCGTGCTGAGCGAGGACCGGATCGCGCCGACGCGCGGTTTCGGGATGCAGCCGCGCCGCGACGTCGAAATCCTCACCTACGTGCTGGATGGCGAGCTCGCGCACCGCGACAGCCTTGGCTGCGGCGCGATCGTCCGGACTGGCGGCATTCAGCGGATGAGCGCCGGCACGGGGCTCGTGCACAGCGAAACCAACGCGTCGCGCGACCGGCCGCTGCATCTGCTGCAGATCTGGCTGCAGCCGGCCGAACGGGGCGGGCGGCCCGGCTACGAGGAACGGCGTTTCGCCGATGACGAGAAGCGCGGCCGGCTGAGGCTCGTCGCGGCGCCCGACGGCGGCGACGGCGCGCTGTCGGTGCGGGCCGACGCCCGCATCTTCGCGGGGCTGATCGACGGCGACGAGACGGCGGCGTTCGACGTGCCGGCCGGACGCAGCATCTACGTGCACGTCGTGCGCGGCGAGGTCGAGGTCAACGGCCGCGCGCTGGCGGCCGGCGACGGCGCGCGGATCGGCGGCGTGGATGCGGTGGCGTTCGCGCGTGGCCGCACGGCCGAGGTGCTGCTGTTCGACGTCGCCTGAAACGAAAAGGGGACGCAGGCTGGTGCCTGCGTCCCCTTCGATGCCGCTGCGGGAGCGGCCCGCCGGCTTACTGCGCCGGCGCCGACGCGCCCTTCGCGGCCGCGCGATGCTGCTCCCAGCGCTCCTTCATCTTCTCGTGGCGCTGCTCCATCTTCGCGAACTGCTGCTTGAGCGCCGTGCTGACCATCGTCTTCTGCTGGTCGTTCAGCCCGTTGTAGAACGTGAGCCACGCGGCGGACGTCTGCTCGCGCAGTTGTGCGTTCTGCGCCTCCGCCTGCTGGCGTGCCGAGTGCATCGCGCTCAGGTCGAGGATCGGCTGGTTCTGCTGCGCCTTGAACTGCTCGCGCATCTGCTCGTGGCTCTTGCGCATCGCGTCACGGTTCTGCTTCATCGTGTTGACGGCTGCCTGCCATTGCTGTTCCTGCGACGCGTTGAGCTTCAGCTGGTCGTGCAGTTTCATGATCGCGCCGAACGGGCCGCCTTCGTGCCCGCCGTGCATCTGGTGCATGCCGGGGCCGCCCGGCGGCGGCACGTCGGTGGGTTGCGCGGCATGCGCGGTGCCGAATGCGAGAGCGAGCACGGTGGCGGCCGCGATGGCCACGCGGGAAGTCTTCTTATACATTTCAGAAACTCCTTGTATCCAAAGGGTCCGGCGATGCGGTGCCGGGAAAGTCGGGTACCGCATCCGGTAAGACGCAGGTTAGCGATGCAGGCCCCGGCGGGTGTTACGCGGGGTGGCGGCCCGGTTACCGCGCATTACAGTTCCCTTGCGCGGTAACCCGCAGTAACCCTTTCGCCCCTTTGTTTCGTTCTTCGACTCCGCCCTCGCGCGGTAAACTTCGAGCCATGACTACCCAGATCCTCATCGTCGACGACGACCAAGAACTCCGAGACCTGCTGCGCGACTATCTCGTGCGCCAGGGGATGGAAGTGTCCGTGCTGCACGACGCAGCGACGCTCGAGAAGCGCCTCGAGCGCGAGCGGCCCGACCTGATCGTGCTGGACCTGATGATGCCGGGCGTGGACGGCCTGACCGCGCTGCGCCAGTTGCGCGCGGCCGGCGACGACATCCCCGTGATCATGCTGACCGCGCGGGCGGACGACGTCGACCGCATCGTCGGGCTCGAGCTCGGCGCGGACGACTACCTCGGCAAGCCGTTCAATCCGCGCGAGCTGCTCGCGCGCGTGCAGGCCGTGCTGCGCCGCCGCCGCGCGACGCCGTCGGCGGCCGCGCCCGAGCAGCGCGAGCCGTTCGCGTTCGGCCGCTTCCTGCTCGACTTCCAGGCGCGCACGCTGTCGGTCGACGGCAAGCCGGCCACGCTGTCGAGCAGCGAATTCGCGCTGCTGAAGATCTTCGTGAACCACGCGCTGCGCACGCTCACGCGCGAGCGGCTGCTCGAGCTGCTGCACGGGCCCGAGTACGACGGCACCGACCGCGGCATCGACGTCCAGGTGTGGCGCCTGCGCCGCATCCTCGAAACGGATCCGTCGACGCCGCGCTTCATCCAGACGGTCCGCGGGCGCGGCTACGTGTTCGTGCCCGACGGCGAGGCCCATGCGCAAACCCATTGATTCACTGTTCGGGCGGCTGGCGCTGCTCGTCGTCGGTGTCCTGCTCCTGTCGCACTTCGCGTGGTTCTTCGCGATGCGGCTCGAGCGCAACCAGATGCAGACGCGTTATGCGGTCGAGGAAGCCGCATTCCTCGTCGACGCGGTGCGCCAGCACATCGAGCGTACGCCCGACCAGCCGTTGCCGTCGCGCGTGCGGCTCGTGTCGCCCGATAGTGCCGATGTGCCGAAGAGCGGCGATTCGGGGCTGCCGCCGCCGCTGAAGCGGTTCCGCGACGACGTGAGCGAGCGCATGCCGCCCGGCACGCAGGTCGAGATCGGCACGCCCGGCCATCCGCCGGTGCTGTGGGTGAAGGAGCCGACCGACCGCAACTGGATCGTGGTGCCCGTGCAGCCGCTGCGGCCGCCGCGCTCGCTCGACCGGATGCTGCTGTGGCTCGGCACGATCTTCTCGGCCGGCGTGATCGCCGCGCTGTTCGCGGCCTGGCAGTTGCAGCAGCCGCTGCGCTCGCTCGCGCGCGCGGTCGCGCGTTTCGGTCGCGGGCAGCCGGTGCCGCCGCTGCGCGAGCGCGGCCCGCGCGAGCTGCGCCAGCTCACGCACGGCTTCAACCAGATGGTGGAGCAGGTGTCGCAGGCCGAGAGCGATCGCGCGGTGATGCTGGCCGGCGTCGCGCACGACCTGCGCACGCCGCTCGCGCGGATGCGCCTGCGGGCCGAAATGATGGACGACGCACGGCTGCGCGACGGCGTCGTGCGCGACGTCGACTCGATGTCGCACATCGTCGACCAGTTCCTGGTGTTTGCGCACGGCGGGGCCGACCGCAGCGAGCCGGTGCCGGTCGACCAGGCGTGCGAGCGGATCGCGCGTAGCTATCGTGCGGTTGCGCCGAATGCGCCGACGGTCCAGACGCGGCTGGAGGCCGATCCCGGCTTCCGGCTGCCGACGGCGACGCTCGACCGGATCTTGTCGAACCTGCTGGACAACGCGCATGCGTACGGTGCACCGCCCGTATTCGTCGAGACGGCGCGCACGCCGGCCGGCTACGTGCTGTCGGTCAGCGACAGCGGCGGCGGCATCGCGCCGCGCGACCTCGCGGCCGCCACGCGGCCGTTCGTGCGGCTCGATCCCGCGCGCGGCGGGAACGGCCACAGCGGGCTCGGGCTCGCGATCGTCGAGCGGCTCGTGCTCAGGCTGGGGGGCGCGTGCGACATCGGCAATCGCCCCGAGGGCGGCCTGCGGGTATCGATGACGTTCCCGTTCGACGCCGTGCCGAAGGACGAACCCCACGCACAGGCCGCATGAGCGGCCGCGGCGCCTGCCCGGGCGGGCAAGCGCCGCGCGGCATCATTCGCCGAACAGCGTGCCGAGCGTCTCCGCCGCGTTGCTGTCGATCGTGTTGTAGGTCACCGTGGTGGCCTCGAAGATATAGACCGTCGTATACCGGCCAAGGCGCTCCAGGATTTCCTCCTGCAACGATTCCGGCACGACGTTCATGTTCAGGTACCACGCCGTGGACGACAGCCGCGTCTGGAACGACCCGTACTCCTGCATGAGTTCATAGAACGCGTCGGCATCCTGATCGCGACAGACGATCACCAAGTTTCCTGCCATTCCCTTCCTCCCGCTCGTCGGTCGATCCCCGGGGCCGGTATACAGACGGCGCGTGCGCATTGCGGCGGCACGGCCGAAACGGACCCGGGGGCTAGCCCCGATCATACCTGCTTCGCCGTATCCGGCTGCTGATGCCGGACACGGTTTGTGCCCGCGTGCGGGGGGCGGGTTCACGGCCGGGCCGGATCACGGCATAATTCGGGCCTGCGCGCCGGCCGCACGACCGCGGCCGGGTCGTTCCGTACCGCGCGCCCGTCATCCGCCCACGCGCCGGGCACGATCCATGCGCTGCCTAGCCGTCCCGGGACGGTTGTACCTGAAATACAGGTTGGTGTAGTGTCGTGCCGTCGCGGCCCGGCTCGCCCGGCCGCGGCAGCGCATGCGCGCACGGCGCGCCGCGCGTGCGCGGCATCGCCAGTCAATCGAATTACCGCGCCCGTGCGCTTTGCCATGAATCAACATCGACTGCCGGCTTCGTTCGGCCTTACCGGGGAGGGCGCCTGATGAACGTCGGATTCTTCAATCCGAACCGGACCGCCAACGCATCCGCGTGGCGCGTGTTGCCGAACCGGTGGGACTTCATCGCATTTCCGCTGATCATCTGCCTGATCGCGATGGCGGTGGTCGGCTTTCACGAAACGATGGCGCCGATCGGCGTGCTGCAGACGCAGAAGATCTCGCTCGATCCGTCGAACCTGCCCGAATACGCGCTGCGCACCACGCTGCGGATGCTCGCCGCGATGGTCGCGTCGCTGGCGTTCACGCTCGTCTACGGCACGCTCGCGGCCAAGAGCCGCCGCGCGGGCATGGTGCTGATCCCGATCCTCGACATCCTGCAGTCGGTGCCGGTGCTCGGCTTCATCTCGTTTACGGTCACGTTCTTCCTCGCGCTGTTCCCGAGCCGCGTGCTCGGCGCCGAGCTGGCCGCGATCTTCGCGATCTTCACGAGCCAGGCGTGGAACATGACGTTCAGCTTCTACCAGTCGCTGCGCACGGTGCCGCGCGACCTGGACGAAGTGTCGCGCGGCTTCCACCTGACGTCCTGGCAGCGCTTCTGGAAGCTCGAAGTGCCGTTCTCGATGCCGGGCCTGATCTGGAACATGATGATGTCGATGTCGGGCGGCTGGTTCTTCGTCGTCGCGTCGGAGGCGATCACCGTCGGCAACCAGACGATCACGCTGCCGGGCATCGGCGCGTATCTCGCGCAGGCGATCTCCGACAAGAACTTCGGCGCGATCGGCTGGGTGATCCTGACGATGACGGTCGTGATCCTCGCGTATGACCAGCTCCTGTTCCGCCCGCTCATCGCGTGGGCCGACAAGTTCCGGATGGAGAACACCGCGTCGGGCGATGCGCCGCAATCGTGGCTGCTCGACCTCGTGCGCCGCACGCGGCTGATCCATCAGTTGCTCGTGCCGGCCGGCTGGTTCTTCGCGAAGGCCGCTCGGATTCCGCTGCGCCTGCCGCTGTCGGGCGCGATGCGTTTCACGCTGCCGAAAGTCGAGAAGAAGGCGTCGCGCACGGTCGACATCGCGTGGGCCGGGCTCGTGCTGATCGGCACGGCCTATATCGTGTGGCGCGTCGTCAGCTTCGTCGCGACCGGCGTGACGATGGCCGAGGTCGGCCACGTACTCGTGCTCGGGCTCATCACGCTGCTGCGCGTGGTCGTGCTGATCTCGATCGCGTCGGTGATCTGGGTGCCGATCGGCGTGTGGGTCGGGCTGCGCCCGAAGCTGGCCGAGAAGCTGCAGCCGCTCGCGCAGTTCCTCGCCGCGTTCCCGGCGAACCTGCTGTTCCCGGTGTTCGTGATCGTGATCGCGCGCTTCCACCTGAACGCGGACATCTGGCTGTCGCCGCTGATCGTGCTCGGCACGCAGTGGTATATCCTGTTCAACGTGATCGCCGGCGCGACGTCCTACCCGAACGACTATCGCGAAGCGGCGACCAACTTCCGTATCCGCGGCTGGCAGTGGTGGCGCCAGGCGATCCTGCCCGGCATCTTCCCGTACTACGTGACGGGCGCGATCACCGCATCGGGCGGCGCGTGGAACGCGAGCATCGTGTCGGAAGCCGTGCAGTGGGGCAGCACCCGAATCGAGGCGCACGGCCTCGGCGCCTACATCGCGCAGACCACCGCCGCCGGCGATTTTCCGAAGATCATCCTGGGCATCGCCGTGATGTCCCTGTTCGTCACCCTGTTCAACCGCCTGCTGTGGCGCCCGCTGTATGCCTTCGCCGAAGCGAAGCTGCGGCTCGACTGAGACCGATTGAGAGCGAAACGCGATGCACAATCCGAATGCTGTAAACGCCCCCGTCCAGACGTCCCAGCCGCCGCGCCTCGGTGAAGAAATCCTGCGCGTCGATCACGTCTGCCGCGGCTTCAACAAGACGCAGGGCGAACTGCTCGTGCTCGACGACGCGAACCTGTCGCTGCGCGAAGGCGAGATCGTTGGCCTGCTCGGCCGCTCGGGCTCGGGCAAATCGACGCTGTTGCGCATCATCGCCGGCCTGATCGAGCCGACCGGCGGCGAAGTGACCTACCTCGGCAAGCCGCTGCGCGGCCCGGCCGAAGGCGTCGCGATGGTATTCCAGACCTTCGCGCTGTTCCCGTGGCTCACCGTGCTGCAGAACGTGGAAGCCGGGCTCGAAGCGCTCGGCGTCGGCGCGCGCGAGCGGCGCGAGCGTGCGCTGGCCGCGATCGACCTGATCGGTCTCGACGGTTTCGAGAACGCGTATCCGCGCGAGCTGTCGGGCGGGATGCGCCAGCGCGTCGGCTTTGCGCGCGCGCTCGTCGTCGACCCGACCATTCTGCTGATGGACGAGCCGTTTTCCGCGCTCGACGTGCTGACGGCTGAAACGCTGCGTACCGATTTGCTGGACCTGTGGACGCAAGGCCGCATGCCGATCAAGTCGGTGCTGATCGTCACGCACAACATCGAGGAAGCGGTGTTCATGTGCGACCGGATTCTCGTGCTGTCGTCGAACCCGGGCCGCGTGATCGCCGAGATCAAGGTGCCGTTCAAGCATCCGCGCAATCGTCTCGACCCGGCGTTCCGCAAGCTCGTCGACGACATCTACGCGAAGATGACTGCGCGTCAGACCGGCGAGGCGACGAAGAAGGGGCTCGAGCTCGGCAGCTGGCTGCCGCAGGTGTCGACCAACCTGATGGCCGGCCTGATCGAGACGCTCGCGATGGCGCCGTACCACGGTCGCGCGGACATGCCGGAAATCGCGCGGACGCTGCACCTCGAGGTCGACGACCTGTTCCCGATCGCGGAAGTGCTGCAGTACCTCGGCTTCGCGGACGTGCGCGAGGGCGACGTGTTCCTGACGCCGCCGGGGCGCGTGTTCGCGGAATTCGGCACGCAGGAGCGCAAGCTGATGTTCGCCGATCACCTGTTGAAGCACGTGCCGCTCGCCGCGCGGATCAAGAAGGTGCTGAACGAGCGTCCGGGTCATCGCGCGCCGCGCGTGCGCTTCGAGCAGGAGCTCGAGGATTTCCTGTCGGACGGGGCGGCCGAGGAAACGCTCGACGCGGTGATCGACTGGGGACGGTACGGCGAGATCTTCTCGTACAACGACCAGACTGAAATCTTCAGCCTCGAGGACGTCGAGTCCTGATGCGGGTGGGGCGCGCGGTATAACCGCGCATCGCGGAACGCCACGGGCGCCACGCATGACGCGCGGCGCCTCGCACCGTTACTGCAAATTCCCCCACCGGTCGACGGCCGGTTCCGCGGACGCCCACTTCCAGTGCGTGCCTTGCTGGCACGCATTCGCGAAGTACCAGTCGGCCTTGTCGCCGTCCTTCACCGAGAACGCGAATTCCTTGCACAGCGCGAGCGCCGACGCGTACGCACGCGTGACGCGCACTTCGCCTTCGCCGTTTTCCAGCGGCAGCGTGTTCTTCACCTTCCACGGCTTCACTTCGCCGACGGCGAGGCTGCCGGCCGTCTTCGCGATCGCGTCCTGCTGATTCTGATGGAGCTGCTTCATCGTGCGGTTGACGGCTTCGTCGGTCGCGGCCTGGACGGCAATCCCGACGCCGACACCGACCGCCGGGTTCGCGGTGACGAGGCCCGTCGCCGCGCCGGCCAGCGCGCCGCTCGCCGCGCCGACCGAGCCGCAGCCCGACAGCGCGGCCGTCGCCGCGCACAGCGCGCCGATCGCCGCGATACGGATCGCCACGCTCATTGCAGCGCGCCCCAGCGTTCGGTCGCCGGTTCGGCCGATGCCCATTTCCACACGGCCCCGTCGCGGCAGAGGGTGGCGACGTAGAACGCCGATTGCGCGGCCTTGTCGGCCTTCGCCGGCGTGTCGACCGCGAACACGATTTCCTTGCAGTCGAGCGGACCGACGCTGATCATCCGGCTGACCGTCACGCGGCCCTGCTCGTCGTCCTCGATCGGGAACGAATGGTGCGTCGACCACGGCGCGACACCGCCGACGTCGAGCGGGCCGGCCGCCTTCGCAATCTGCTCCTGCGTGTAGCGGTGCGCGACGCGTTGCGAATACTGGACGCCAGCCCGCGCGCCGGCGACGGCGCCGAGGCCGATGCCCGTCGCGACGGCGGCGTTGTTGGTGACCTTGGAGGCGATCGCGGCGCCCGCGATACCGGCGCCGGCTGTCGCGCCTTCGCTGTACAGCGAATTGCAGCCGGACAGCAGTGCGGCCGTGGCGATCACGGCCAGCACGATGCGCGCCGGCGTGGCCCGGCGCGGCGATTCGAAACGAATGTTCATCCCTGAGTGCAAGTCCTGTCTGGGTGAGCGGCGACGCATGCACGCCCTGATGCCGCGTCATTGTTTCGCAATTGTCATAGGAAAACTGCAAAGCTTTGACAAATCGCCGCGGGGCAGGCCGCGTGCGCGCGGGCGGCGTCATTGTCGGATAGATGATTGGCGAGGGGTCGAAACGTTACAAATTGAAGGTAATTGTTACCTTCGGATGCGATCGGGCGACCTAGACTGTTTAGCTATGGAATGTTTCTACGACGGCCTCGAGCCGCGCCGCATATGAGACACCCAGCCATGCGCCGTTCGAAACGGTTGTCACACCGGCCGCCTGACGCGGCGGCCGGCCATCCGGAAGACCGCTCGCGTCCGCGGACCGACGCGCCATCGGCGCCGCCCGCGGGCGCGCCGGACGAGACGCCGTCGGACGGCGATCACAACCAGGGCGGTGCTCGCCCGGAAGGGCTCGACTATCAACGCGACCTCGGTCAGGAACAGGACGCTTGATACGGTCGTCGCCGCATTCCATCGCCGTATTTCATTGCAATTCTCGGAACTGAATCGCCGCGCGGCCGCCCTCGGGCCGCCGCGCCCGCTTTGGCGTGCGTCGCGCGCCAGCCAATCGAATCGAGGAGGGGAAGTCGCATGAGCAGATTGATCGTGGTATCGAATCGTGTCGCCGCCGGCGAGGACACGCGCCCGAGCGCGGGCGGCCTGGCCGTCGGCGTGATGGACGCGCTGAAGGAAACGGGCGGCGTCTGGTTCGGCTGGAACGGCGAGATCGTCGGGGCGCCGGATGCCGAGCCCGCGATCCAGCGGGACGGCAACGTGACGTATGCGACGGTCGGGTTGACCCGGCGCGACTACGACCAGTACTACCGCGGCTTCTCGAACGCGACGCTGTGGCCGGTGTTCCACTACCGCGGCGATCTCGCGCGCTTCGATCGGCAGGAGTACGCCGGTTATCTGCGCGTGAACGCGATGCTCGCGAAGCAGCTCGCCGCGCTGCTGCGTCCGGACGACCTGATCTGGGTGCACGACTACCACCTGCTGCCGTTCGCGCACTACCTGCGCGAACTCGGCGTGAAGAACCCGATCGGCTTCTTCCTGCACATCCCGTTTCCGTCGCCCGACATGCTGCGCCTCGTGCCGCCGCACGAAGAACTCGTGAAGTTCATGTGCGCGTACGACGTCGCGGGCTTCCAGACCGAGGCCGACAAACAGGCGTTCACCGACTACATCGAGCGGCGCGGCATCGGCGCGGCGAGCGAGGACGGGATGCTGCACGCGCATGGCCGCGTCGTGAAGGTCGCGGCCTATCCGATCGGCGTGCATCCCGACGCGATCGCGCAGGCGGCCGTCCAGTACGGCACGCGCAAGCCGGTGAAGATGCTGCGCGAGGCGCTGGGCGACCGCAAGCTGGTGATGAGCGTCGACCGCCTCGATTACTCGAAGGGGCTCGTCGAGCGCTTCCAGTCGTTCGAGCGGATGCTCGCGAACGCGCCGGGCTGGCAGGGGCGCGTGTCGCTGCTGCAAATCGCGCCGCCGACGCGTTCCGACGTGCAGACCTATCAGCAGATCCGCGAAACGCTCGAAGGCGAGGCCGGCCGCATCAACGGCCGTTTCTCGCAGCTCGACTGGACGCCGATCCAGTACCTGAACCGCAAGTACGAGCGCAACCTGCTGATGGCGTTCTTCCGGATATCGCAGGTCGGCTACGTGACGCCGCTGCGCGACGGGATGAACCTCGTCGCGAAGGAATACGTCGCATCGCAGGACCCGGCCGATCCGGGCGTGCTGGTGCTGTCGGAGTTCGCGGGCGCGGCGGCCGAGCTGACTGGCGCGCTGCTCGTCAATCCGTACGACCTGTCGCAGATGGCCGAGGCGCTCGAACGCGCGCTGTCGATGCCGCTCGCGGAGCGGCAGGCGCGTCACGAGCAGAATCTCGCGCGGCTGCGCGAGAACGACCTGTCGGTGTGGCGCGATACGTTCGTCGCCGACCTGCGCAGCGTCGCGGCGGCGGCGTCGGTCACGCGGCGTGCGGGCCGGCGCGTCGCGCATGCGTGAGTCCGCGCCGGGCGCCGGTAGCGACGACGAAGCGGCCGACGATACCGCCGGCCGTTTCTTCGTCGTGACGGGCGGCCCGGGTTCGGGCAAGAGCACGTTGCTCGATGCGCTCGAACGTGCCGGGTACGCACGTTCGCAGGAGGCCGGACGCGGCGTGATCCGCGACCAGATGGCCATCGACGGTCCGGCGCTGCCGTGGCGCGACCCGGCTGCGTTCGCCGAACTGATGCTGGGCTGGGAGATGCGGTCCTACCATCTCGCGCGGCAAGCCCGCGGGCCGGTGTTCTTCGACCGCGGCGTGCCGGACGTGATCGGCTATCTGCAGTTGACCGGGTTGGCGGTACCCGCGCACGCGGAAGCCGCGGCGCGGCGTTTCCGCTATCACCGCCGCGTGTTCATCGCGCCGCCGTGGCCCGACATCTATGCGCAGGACGCCGAGCGCCGGCAGGATTTCGCGGAAGCGGTGCGGACCCATGACGCGATGGTCGATTGCTATACGTCGTACGGCTATCGGCTGATCGAGTTGCCGCGCGTGAGCGTGAAGGCGCGCGTGCGCTTCGTGATGGACACGCTCGACGCGGCCTGATGCCCGCCGCGGGTGTGGCGCACGGCGGCGGGTGTCAGGCCGCCGTGTCCGGCCGCGGCGACGCGATGCGCAGCAGGCTGACGACCGCGGCCACCGCCGCGAACACCGTGGCGACATAGAGCGCGATCGTCGGCCCGCGGTCGGGCGCGAGCCCGAAAATCAGCGCGACGAGCGCCGCGCCGAGCGTCTGGCCCGTCAGGCGCGCGGTGCTCAACATGCCGCCGGCGCCGCCGCTGCGCTCGCGCGGCGCCGACGACAGCATCGCGCGGTTGTTCGGCGACTGGAACAGCCCGAAGCCCGCGCCGCACAGCGCCATCCGCCACACGATGTCGACCGTGCCCGGGTGTGCACCGATCGTCGCGAGCGACAGCAGCCCGGCGGCGAACAGTGCAAGCCCGATCCCGCCGAGAATGCCGGCCGAATAGCGGTCCGACAGCACGCCCGCGAGCGGCGCGGCGAACACGATCACGAGCGGCCATGGCGTCATGTAGAGGCCCGTCTCGACCTGCGAGAAACCGAGCGAATTCTGCAGCCAGAACGGCAGCGCGACGAACGCGAGCATCTGCGACGTGAACGACGCCGTCGACGTGTAGACCGACAGCGCGAACATCGGGATGCGCATCAGGTCGACGGGCAGGAGCGGCGCCGGCTGCGACAACTGACGCTTCACGAAGAAGTAGCCGACCACGAACGCGACGGCCAGTTCGGCCGCGACGTACGCATGACCTTCGCCGTGACCGAGCCCGTCGACGGCCGTGATCAGCAGGCCGAACACGCATGCGTTCATCAGCGCGCTCGGGAAGTCGTACGGCGCGTCGTGCAGCGGGTTGGCCGGCAGCGCCCGCACGCTGCCGAGCACGGCCGCGATGCCGATCGGCACGTTGACCGCGAACAGCCACGGCCACGACGCGAACGACAGGATCGCGGATGCGACCGTCGGCCCGATCGCCGACGACAGCGCGACTACCATCGCGTTGATCGACAGCCCGCGCCCGAGCAACGACGACGGGTAGATCATCCGCACGAGCGCCGCGTTGACGCTCATGATGCCGGCCGCGCCGAACCCCTGGATCACGCGCATCACGGCCAGCATCGGCAGTGAGCCGGCCAGCGCGCAGCCGAGCGACGCCGCGGTGAACAGCGCGAGCCCGGCGATGTAGATGCGGCGATAGCCGATGCGTTCGCCGAGCGACGCGAGCGGCAGCAGCGTGATCGTGACTGCGAGCTGGTACGCGTTGACGATCCAGATCGACGCGGCGTCGGACGCGTGCAGGTCGCGTGCGATGGTCGGCAAGGCGACGTTGGCGATGGCGCCGTCGAGCACGGCGAGCGTGATGCCCAGGGCGACGCAGACGATCGCCCAGTAGCGTTGCGGAAGCGGCAGGCCGGTATCGGCGTTCATGACGGGAGCGAGAGCAGGGTTGTCCGCGCGCCCGGTTGCAGGTTGCGTGCGCAACCATGTGCAAGGGTGGCGGCGATGAACGGCCCGGCCGGCGCGGCTGCACCGGCGCGGGGCCGGTCGAGTGTATCACCGGGCCGCATCGCGCGACGCCAAGCCGCGCGCTGGCCGGCTGGCGTGTGCATTCAGCCTTCGAAGTCGAGACCGCCGAGCCGCACGAGCGGCTCGGCCTGCGTACGCGACGCGAGATCGATGTCGCGCGCGCTTTGCCATGCGCCGAGCTTTCTCGGCAGCGCGGCGAGATAGTGCTCGAAGCGCTCCCGGCCGTCCGGTTCCATCAGCCGCTCGATCTCGTCGGTGTCCCACGTCAGCTCGAGATTCAGCGGATGCACGAAGCCGCTCACGTGCTCGTGCGGCGCGCTGCGGATCTGGACGCGCGTCGGGTGTCCGTGCCCGCCATAGGGGACGACGTCGGTCTGCACGTGTTCCGCGAAGAACGCGGCGATCGCCTGCGCGATGCGCGGTGCGAATTCGGTATCGAAACGGCGGGCGGTTTCGGGCTGCATGAAGGCGTCTCCTGTGTGCCGAAAATCGTAGCACGGCGACGACGCGTTTCGGCGCGAGCGATACCGGTAATCGCGCGTTACCACTTGCTGCATCTATTACGGCCGCGCACCGCCACAATGCATCCCATCCAGTACCACTTCGCGTGGGAGTCCATCATGAAAAAGATTGCCGCAGTGTGTGTCCTTGCCGGTTCGCTCGCGGTCGCAGGCCCGGCGTCCGCGCATGGCCGCGACGGGGGCGCCGTGATCGGCGCATTGATCGGCGGCGCGGTGCTGGGCGCGATCGTGACGTCGGCGATGAATCCGCCCGTCGCGTATCAGGCACCCGTGTACCAGGCGTCGGCCTATCAGCCGCCGACGTACTACCAGGCGCCTGCGTACCAGCAGCCGGCCTACCCGACCTATCAGCAGGCGCAGTACCAGGATGACGGCCCGAACTATTGCTACGACCGCTACCAGCGTGCGTATGTGTGCGGAGCGCCGGTGCAGGGCGGGTACGCGCGGCCGGCCGGCTGGTAATTCAAGCACGCGTGGCGCGAGCGGATTCCGGGCTGCTCGGCCAGCAGCGGTCGACGTTTGCTTCGCCGGGCCGAACGACGAAAGGCCCTCGCTCGATGCGAGGGCCTTCGTCTTTTGTGTGGCCGTTCGTTCGCCTGCGGGGCGTGCCGCAGGCCATCAGCTAGCCGTGCGCGGATACAAACGGTTGCAATTGCGCGTCAGTGGCGATGGCCGCCGCCGTCGCCGCGACCGTGTCCGCCGCCGCCGCCTTCGTTCCAGTCGCCGCGGCGTCCGCCGCCGCGCCACCAGCCGTTGCCGCGGTTGCCGCGATCGCCGTCCCAGTGATGGTAGTCGCGCCGGCCGCGATCCCAGTCGCGTCCGCCGCCACCGCCCCAGATGTTCACCGTGCCGTACACGGGAGACGGGGCGTACGCATAGCCGGGATCGGAATAGTAGGGCTGGCCGTAGCCGTATCCGGCGTCCGGGGCGACGACGCAGCCGGCCAGCAGGGTGGCGACGCCGGCGGCAGCAATGAGCTTCAGCATGATGTTCTCCGTTGGTTGCGCTATAAGTACCGCGCCCGGGGATTGCCGGCTGTTTGCAATTGTGTCGCCAAATTACAGCTTCGTAAGGTCTTGCGACGAAAGTGTTAGCATCCGGGGCTCATTTGTTTTTCAGGAGCACATCGATGACATTCGCGATCCGGGCCGCGCTGGCCGCCCTCTGCGTGACGACCGCCGCCGCATGCGTGGCCGCGCCGGCCTCCGCGCCCGCCGTGCCGGCCGAGTCGATCAAGATGTTCCCGCAGGCCGCGACCGGCCAGCAGCGCGTCGTGATCGCGCTGCCCGCGCTCGAGAACGAGGGCGATGCGCGCGTCGAGCTGATGATTGGCAAGACGCTGCAGACCGACTGCAACCAGCAGTGGTTCGGCGGCGAGCTGACCGCCGAGGACGTGAAGGGCTGGGGCTATACGTATTACCGGCTCACCGACGTAAAGGGGCCGGCATCGACGCTGATGGCGTGCCCGGGCCAGGCGCCGCAGCAACGGTTCGTGCAGGTGCGCGGCGACGGTCAACTGCTGCGCTACAACAGCCGCCTGCCGCTCGTCGTCTATGTACCGGACGGCTTCGACGTGCGTTATCGCGTGTGGCAACGCGTCGAAGGACGTGCAGCAGGCTGCGAAGCAGTAACCTTTCCTTTCGGCGGCGTCCTGCCGCTACACACTGGCCGCGCTGCTCGTACCGACGAGCGCCGGCCAAGCGGCCAGCGCGGCCTGCGCAATGGCCTCCAGATCGCGGCGGCTCGCGCCGTCGCGCGCCTGGATCGACATGCCCTGCTGAACCGTCACGTAGTAGCGGGCGATCGCATCGAGATTCGCGTGCGCGGATATTTCGCCGGTCGCGACGCCTTGCGCGAGGCGTTCCCGCAACGCGTCGACCGTGCCCTCGCGCATCCCGATCAGCGTTTGCCGGACCATGTCCGAACGTTCGGCCGGATGCAGCGCCGACAGCACGATCAGGCAGCCGGCCGGCTTCGAGCGCCGCGTGAACACGCGTGCGGTATCCATCAGGTAGCTCTGCACGGCGTCGTACGCGCTCGCCGCCCGTTCGACACCCCCCCAGATTTCCTGTCCCTCGGTTGCGCGGTAATGCTCGAGCGCTTGCCGGAACAACGCTTCCTTGCTGCCGAAGGCCGCATACAGGCTCGGCGACGCGATGCCCATCGCGGCCGTCAGGTCCGTCATCGACGCCCCTTCGTAGCCGAGACGCCAGAACACCTCCATCGCGCGATCCAGCGCCGCTTCCTTGTCGAAGCTTCTCGGTCGGCCTCGTTCAGCCATTGCGTCCGTCCCTTCGTCGATATCTGTATCGATCGATAAAATAAATCAATTGACTGTGCGGCGCAACTTGCCACATTCTGTGTTGGTCGTTACATAAATGAGGAAAGGAACCGACATGAATCGACTTCAGGGCAAGCGTGCACTCATCACGGGCGGCAGCCGCGGCATCGGCGCGGCGATCGCGAAACGGCTGGCGGCCGATGGCGCGGACGTCGCGATCACGTATGAAAAATCGGCTGAGCGGGCACAGGCCGTGGTTGCCGGCATCGAGGCGCTGGGCCGCAGGGCCGTTGCGATCCAGGCCGACAGCGCCGATCCGGTCGCCGTGCGCAACGCGGTCGATCGTGCCGCGGAAGTGCTCGGCGGTCTCGACATCCTCGTCAACAACGCGGGGATTTTCCGGGCCGGTGCGGTGGACGACCTCACGCTCGACGATATCGACGCGACGCTGAACGTGAACGTGCGTGCGGTGATCGTCGCGTCGCAGGCAGCGGCGCGGCACCTCGGGGAGGGCGGGCGCATCGTGTCGACCGGCAGTTGCCTCGCGACGCGCGTGCCCGATGCGGGGATGAGCCTCTATGCGGCGAGCAAGGCTGCGTTGATCGGCTGGACGCAAGGGCTCGCGCGCGACCTCGGCGCGCGCGGCATCACGGTCAACATCGTGCATCCGGGGTCGACCGATACCGACATGAACCCTGCCGATGGCGAGCATGCCGATGCGCAACGTTCGCGGATGGCGATTCAGCAGTACGGCAAGGCCGACGACGTGGCCGCGCTCGTGGCGTTCGTCGTCGGGCCGGAAGGGCGATCGATCAACGGGACCGGGTTGACGATCGACGGCGGGGCGAATGCGTAAACGCCGATGCCCGGCGCGGGTTTGCCGGGTGGAGGTTCGTTCTTTGTTCGTCGTTGTTCGTTATTGGCAGCCGAGGCGCTGGTGCTCGGCTTCCAGGTCGGCCCGTTTGTCGTAGGCGCGTAGTTCGTTGCGCGGCTTGCCGTCCGGGCTCATCCCGCGCACGACCTTCTGGCTGCGGTCGGGCGAGTGAGTGACCGCGTCGATGCCGGCGGCCAGTTCCCGGCAGCGGGCGTCGGAGGAGGTGCTTTCCGGGCGGGGTGCGGCCGACGCAGTGACGTTGGCGATGCCCGGGCTGACGTAGCGCTGTTTCGCAGCGGTCGTGCCGGCGTCGGCGGCATTTGCCGTGGCGGTCATCGTTGAAAGCGCGGCGAGTGCCGCGATCGTTCGAATCATTCGAGAAGTCCGTGTGCTGAACCGAAGAAGGTTCGGAATTCTACGCAATGTTCGCTGCATGTCTGCGGCGAATGGACGAGGTGTGGTCGCGTGTCGCACGTCGTGGTGAACGGTTGATTGCCCCATCTTCGTGTGCTGCGCTGCATGCGCCAGCAACATCTCCCAGACAGCAAAAAGCCCGCTTGCTTTCGCAAAGCGGGCTTCGGCATTTGGTTGCGGGGGTAGGATTTGAACCTACGACCTTCGGGTTATGAGCCCGACGAGCTGCCAGACTGCTCCACCCCGCGGCGCGAAGTGTACTTCGGGTTGATGCGGGGAGTCAATCGATTCCTGCGACGACGGGTTGATCCCATATCGGGCCTGTTCCTTGAAACGACTGCCGCGCAGTGAAGCCGATGCGTACCGCCGCAAATTTTTCACACTCGCCACAATATTCGCGCGCCTGAAACGTCTTCAGACGCATGGAACCGCCACCCACTTCGCAACCGATGACCGACTCAGACCGCGACATCACTGCGACAGTGATGCGTGAACGAACGAGGCTAGGGAATTTCATTCGGCGCCGGATTCGCGACCCGGACGATGCCGAGGACGTTCTGCAGGATGTGCTTCACGAATTCGTACAGGCTTATCGACTGCCTGCGCCGATCGAACAGGCGAGCGCGTGGCTGTTCCGTACCGCGCGCAATCGCATCATCGATCGTTTTCGCAAGAAGAAGGAGCAGCCGCTGACCGATCTGCTCGGTGTCGAGGACGAAGCGGACAGCGAGTATCGCCTGGATCTTGCGCTACCGTCGCACGATGCCGGCCCTGAAGCGCTCTACGCTCGCACGCTGTTACTCAAGGCGTTGCAGGGTGCGCTCGACGAATTGCCGGCGAATCAGCGCGAGGTTTTCATCGCGCACGAACTGGAAGGGCTGTCGTTCAAGGAGATGGCCGCGCAAAGCGGCGTCACCCTCAATACGCTGCTCGCGCGCAAACGCTATGCGGTCCTGCATCTGCGTGCTCGACTGCAACCCATTTATGACGAACTGGATAACTAGAGGAGTCGACGGATGAATTTTCGAATCAGATGTGCGGGCAAAGCGCTGCTCGTGGTGGTCGCCATCGGCGTGCTCGGATGGGTCGTCATGATGCTGTGGAACTGGGTGATTCCGGGGTTATTCGTCGGTGCCCGGACGATCGACTTCGCCCATGCGCTGGGCCTGCTCGTGTTGAGCCGCATCCTGTTCGGCGGATTCCGCGGACACCGCGGCTGGCACGGCCGACGTCACTGGCGCAAGTGGGAAGCCATGACGCCTGAAGAACGCGAGCAGTTTCGGGCCGCATGGCGATCGCGCGGCAAGCGGGCCACGGAGGAGTGAACATGCGTGAGAAATCAGTGGCCGACTGCAAGCAGAAGGCGGGCGTGATTGCGCCCGTCGTCGATCTGAAACGTTGTGAAGGGAAGGGGGATTGCGTCACTGTTTGCCCGGAGAACGTGTTCGAGGTCCGGCGCATCGATCAGGGCGATTATCTCGAGCTCGGTTTGATGCATCGCTTGAAGCTGCGCGTGCATGGAATGAAAGTCGCGTACACGCCGAATGCGCAAGCCTGCCGGTCATGCGGGCTTTGCGTGACGGCGTGCCCTGAACGCGCGATTACGCTTGCTCGACTGGCATAGCGTCACCCGTGTTTGCTGATGATGGAGTGATAGCGCCGCAGGCCTGATGGCGGATAGCGGTCGCTGGAAACGCCGTCTACGTGATCAATCTCGTCAAGGAATGCACTTGGTTTCTACCACCCACGCTCTTTTGCAACGGCTTCATGAAGAGAGCCAGCGCGAAATCATCGCCCGCGCACGCGCGCAGTTTCAGGGGCCGAACGAGGCGTTTCCGACGCTCGTCGACGAATACGAAGCACTCGCTCCGAGGTTGCGAGGGCGGTTTCTCGAAACGTTCGGCTTGTTCACCGAAGATTTCGAGTCATCGGCAGGCAGTGCTTTATCGTTGGCCGTATCGGCGGAAACGGGAAGGTTCTTGCGCAACATGGTGCTCGCGCAACGGCCGACCAGAATCCTCGAACTCGGCAGTTCGTGCGGCGTGTCGACTTTGTATTTCGCCGACGCGTTGCGCACGCTGGGCCGTGGCGTGGTCATCGCGACCGAATGCGATGCGCTCAAGTGCGCGCGTTTGCGGGCTCATGTCGAAGCTGCGGGTCTGGATGCCTATGTCGACTTGAGGGAAGGCGATGTGTTCGAGACGGTTGCCGCGCTGGATGGGACCGTCGACATGGTGTTTATCGATGTCTGGGCCGACGCCTATCTGAAGCTGTTCAAGCAGATCGAGCGCTTGCTGCGGCCGGGATCGGTCGTGCTGGCTGACAACATGTACACGGCCGAGGACGCCGTTCGACCTTACAAGCGCTACCTCAACGAGGATCCGCGGTTTTCGACCACGACGCTGGATTTTGAGTCGGGGGTTGAGTTTACGGTTGTCGTGGCTTGAGGGGAGTTTCTTGTGAATCCGGAGGCATGGAGACTTGGCTGGTCCCGACAGAATTCATGCGTCAATGGCAGCGGGGAATTGCGGACGGGTTTTGGAAATTTATATCCCCCAAAACACCCCCAAAAAAATCGTAGTTGTTGATGTCCGCACAGAACTGACCCACTAGAGCTGCAAATTTTCATCGAATTTTGACCCACGTGATTGAATGCCCTGCTCAATCTTTGAGCAGGGGATACAAAGGTGATCACGGTGGGCATATTGGCCAAGATCAGGCGGATGTATTTCCGCGAGA
>NZ_BCPO01000073.1:0-39598 GCF_016586105.1 Burkholderia sp. E168m15 | reverse complement strand
ACATCGGTGGGTTAAGACTCGGTGGAAATCAACAAACCGGGCGCAGGACGACCACCGGCCGAATGTGCCGCATCGAGCGGGCTTCAAGCAGCATGTGAAGCGCGACGAGCGGCGCACGCCCATCGCGTCCGATCGGGAGTATTACGCCGAGTTCGGCGGCAAGATGAGCGCCGACGATGCCGAAAGCGTCGAGACGGAATACCTGATCGAAGCGGCCGTGTTTCGCAAGGACGTGTGCGCCGGCTTCGATCACAAGATCGTCGCCAAGGCACTGATGAAGCGCGGCGTGCTGATGCCGCGCAGCGACGGCTATCCGTACCGGCAGGAGTACATCCCCGGTCACGGCAAGTTCATGGTCTATCGCGTGCTGCCGTCGATCTTCACGCTTGAGCTGTGAACAGCACCGCCGCCGTCCGGGAGGGCGGTGGCGGGCATTCCTTTGCGCGGCATATTTCTCCCGCGCGTCAAAGTTACTTTGAGCGATACGTGCCAGACGGAACCGGGCGGGCAGCTGCCGCGAATCTTGCCGCCACCGTAACAATCCGGGCTGGTTTATCTCCAGTATCTCCAGCGTTCTCCAAATCGTTTGGAGACACACGAAGCCTTACCCCGCAAGGCTTTGCGGCCGATTCAGGCGTTTATCTCCAAATCTCCAACTCGTTTTGCACTGAGCGGGCAGGCGTCGACCGACCGTAGCGACCGCGAAGCTATGCGGGGCACGGCTCTCCGGGATTCGATGGGCGTCGGAGGCGTGTTTTCGAGGGGGGTGTCCGCGATGCGCCCCGATCGGGCATTGTTGCGCCGACCGCAAGTGTCGGGGCGACCGGAAAGCGGGGGACCCTGCGTCTAGGGCAAAGACGCGGGGGCTCACACCCGCGTCTTTTCTCTACTGACGGCAGAAACAAGGGGGGCACATAATAATATGGGGCCAAATCACAAGCTTGCCCTATGCCTAGGCCGTTTCCGTTTTGCTGGTGGGGAACGCACGGAAGGGGGGCATACAGGGAAGGGCGAGATGGAACGCCGGCCGTCAACTGATCCGGGCCGATCGAGATTCGATGCTTCTACATCAATCAACGATTGCTGCATGTACGAAAATTCGTACCATATTCTCCTAGATACACCACGAACAATCTCACAACCGCGCTTTTCCGCCGCGACCTTGAATTGCGCGATTGATCCACATCTCACGACGACTATGAATCTTTGGGCAGTCAATCCAGTCTGGCAAAACTTCTCTTCGCTGTATCGGGAAGCGGTTACTGCGCGCGAGGCAAAGACGGGCATGGAGCGCTCGCATCATCTGACTGCGTCGCTCTATTTCGGTATCGCTGCGCTTGAAGCATTCTTGAACGAGAAGATGCGGGCACACATGAACGCAACGCATTCAGAAGAGGAGATTTTCAACAAATTGAGGAAGGGGCAGATCCTCGCAAAGATCAAGAAGTGGCCCACGGAATTACTCGGCAAGTCGCTCCTTCTCGGGCCCGCTACACTCGACCTGATCACTAACATTAACGACATCAGAGGCGATCTGACGCATCCCAAAACATCCGGGCGCGACATCTATGCAAAGCTTGAAACGATCAATCCGGATGCGGTGGTCGCAGCAGTTTCGGAATATGTCGTGAAATACCATGAAGCAGCGGGAACGAGATACCCGTATTGGATTTTCGGTTGGAACTACCTCAACCCTAGCCCGAACGTCCACGAGATCTACATCATCAACGATCAGCAGTTCTGCTTCTCGTTACAAGCCATTGGCTTCCCGGTACCAGCTGCGGCCCATTGGGAGGCAGAAGCTTGGCGCGATCAATATCTGAAGACGTTCGAGGGCTACGAGGCGATTCGTGACGCACTTGCAAAGCTGGAGTGTTGTGAACCAAAATTCGATCGATTTCCCTTCAAGCCAATTCTCTGCCGCCGGTGGTGGACATCTGAACACCACCGGACCTGTGGACATGTAACAGGCGAGGCTCTCGACTTTGCTCGCAACTATGGGCTCTAACTGATCCATCGTTTGGGCAACCACAGCACGTATTCGCTCCGATCGTTGTTGGTGCAGGGAGGTGGGCGAAGTCGCAAGGGCGACGGCGATTCATTAACGGGCTGACGCAATGCGGATGACCTCGGCTCCCGCTTTGAGCTGGTCGAGATGATCACCCCACGCCTGCATCATTCGTCTGCGCTCGGGCAGATATTCAGCGTGGACGTAGGCAGCCGTCACCTGATTGCGCTCGGCGTGCGCCATCTGGCGCTCTACAACGTCCCGGCCAAAGCCGAGTTCACGTAGAGCCGTGGCGGCGAGTCCGCGAAAGCCATGCCCCGTCATCCGCGACTTGTAGCCCATGCGATAGAGCGCGTAGAGCATGGTGTTGTTCGAGATGTGACTCCGGCCTTGCACGCTGTAGAACACGAATCGATGCTGGCCGTTGAGCGCGCGGAGCTGGGCGAGCACGTCGAGTGCCTGCCGTGAGAGCGGCACGATGTGCGGGTCGCGCATCTTCATGCGTTCCGGCGGTACGCGCCATTCTGCGGCGGCCTCGTCAAACTCCGACCACTCCGCACGGATCATTTCCGTTGTCCGCACAAACGTTAGTGCCATCAGGCGGAGCGCGAGCCGGGTGACTAGGTCGCCTTGGTAAGCGTCGATGTCTCGCATGAGCTGCGGAATCTCCGTCGCCTTCACGCGGGCCATGTGCTGTACGCCGGGCCCCTTCTTCAAGACCGTCTGCGCGTCGATGTCGGCTGCCGGATTCCTGGAGCATCGCCCGGTCATGATCCCGTACTGGAAGACCGCGCGCGAGCGTTGGAGGATTCGCTTCGCCGTCTCACGCACCCCGCGCGCCTCGACCTCGCGAACGATGCTGAGCATCTGCGGCGAGTCGATCTCCGCGATCGGGCGAGCACCGATCTTCGGGAACACGTCGACCTCAAGCGAATTCAGCACCTTCTCCGCGTAGCCGTCGCTCCAGCCCGGGCGCTGGGAGTCGAACCACTCGCGGGCTACCGCTTCGAATGAGTTTGCCGCCGCGATCTCGGCGGCCCGTCTTGCGTCCTTCTTCGCCTCGCCCGGATCGATGCCGGCTGCGATCTGCTCGCGGGCCTCGTCGCGCTTCTTCCGTGCCGTCGCAAGCGTGACGGCCGGATAGACGCCGAGGGCGAGCGTCTTCTGCTTGCCACGGAAGCGGTAGGACAAGCGCCAGTACTTCGCGCCGTTCGGTTGGACGAGCAAGAACATCCCGTTGCCGTCCGTCAGTTTGTATGGTGCCGCGCTGGCCTTAGCGTTCCGCACCTGTATGTCAGTGAGAGGCATTGTTGGTATCTGTGTTGTTGGTATCGGCTGATACCAACAAAAATACCAACACTTTCTCTGGCTGTCACTGAGCAACCTTGGGTAACGATAGGAGCTAGAGCGCCGCCAGACGGGCTTGAGCGGAGAGTTTCTTGGGAATCTTGGGGGAGGTTTGGGGCTTGGCTGGTCCCCCCGACAGGAATCGAACCTGTATCTAGCGCTTAGGAGGCGCTTGTTCTATCCATTGAACTACGGGGAGAGCCATATCCGGGCATTCGCGCAAGAGATGGCGAACCGGACGGCGGTGTGGACAGCGCGCAGAGTATAGCAAACGCGCGGCGCGTCGGCGGGGCGGAATGCACCTCCGACGCGCGTATCGCGTGACCAACCGCGATCGAAACAGAAAATCAGAAATCGACGACGACGAAATCTTCCTTGCCCACGTCGCACAGCGGGCAGCGCCAGTCGGCGGGAATGTCGGCGAAACGCGTGCCGGCCGGGATGCCTTCGTCGGGCAGCCCTTCCGCTTCGTTGTAGACCCACCCGCAAATCAGGCAGACCCAGCTCTGGTATTCGGTTACTTCGCTCATGTTGCGCTCGGGATAATGAAAATTCGGCGATGCCGTCCGTAGCGTGGCCGGCGGACGAAAGGCGCAATGGTACCGGAATTTCGCCTAACGCCTGCGCAACGTCGTTTTAAACGTACGCATCGCGAACAACCGGCGCCGTCGCGTCGGTCGGGCATGCAGTGTATGCTTCGTGAGCCTGTCAATCTGAAGGAGGAAACGATGCTCAACAGAAAGTGGATCGCGGGTGCAGTCTGTGTCGCGGCGCTGGCCGTATCGACGCTCGCGCGCGCCGAGGCGCGTGTGTTCTTCGTCGAGCCGCAGGACGGCGCGACGGTGTCGAGCCCCGTACACGTGAAGTTCGGTCTCGAAGGCATGGCGCTCAAGCCGGCCGGCGACATGACCCCGGATACCGGTCACCATCATCTGCTGATCGACGGCAAGCCGGTGCCGAAGGGCGATGTGATCCCGGCGACCGACCATTCGCTGCATTTCGGCAAGGCCCAGACCGAAACCGACGTGAAGCTGCCGCCTGGCCAGCACACGCTGACGCTGCAGCTCGGTGACGGCGCGCACCGTTCGTACGGTCCCGAACTGAGCTCGACGATCACGATCAACGTGAAATAACCGCACGTCCCGCGCCGACGCTCGCCGCGCCGCGCACGGGATCGGCCGATCGGCCGGCTGCGGGTATCCGGCCGGCGTTCCGCCGTTTACGCGGGCAAGTAAACGACGGCCGGCATCCAAAGCGAAAAGCCGCCCGCAACCCGCTCACGGCACCGCGCCGACGCACTTCAAGCGCAACCTGCGGCGCTCGTCCATCCAGCCAAGCCGATCCCGGCCCGCGCGCCCGGTACAATGGGCGCTTCCGATTTCTCTCTTCGCCGTCTCCCCATGTCGCTCTATTCCATTACCGGCGCGCAGCTCGCGTTCGGTCACGTCGCGTTGCTTGATCACGCGGATTTCTCGCTGGAAGCCGGCGAGCGGGTCGGCCTGATCGGCCGCAACGGCGCGGGCAAGTCGTCGCTGCTGAAGATCGTCGCCGATCTCGCGAAGCCCGACGACGGGCTGGTCACGCGCCAGCAGGAGCTCGTGACGGTCTACGTGCCGCAGGAGCCCGAGTTCGAGCCGGGCGCGACGGTGTTCGACGCGGTCGCGTCGGGGCTCGCGCACACGCGCGAACTGCTCGAAGAATACGATTCGATCGCGCACCGCCTCGCGGAGATCCCGGAAGGCGCCGAGCACGATGCGCTGCTCGCGCGGATGAACGCGCTGCAGTCGTCGCTGGACGCGCACGACGCGTGGAACTGGCGCACGCGCGTGTCGATGACGCTGGCGCAGATCGGCCTGCAGGACGTCGACGCAAGCGTCGACGCGCTGTCGGGCGGGATGCAGAAGCGCGTCGCGCTGGCGCGCGCGCTGGTGCTGCAGCCCGACGTGCTGCTGCTCGACGAACCGACTAACCACCTCGACTTCGACGGCATTCGCTGGCTGGAAGAGCTGCTCGTCGCGCAGCGCGCGGGCCTGCTGTTCATCACCCACGATCGCGCGTTCCTCGACCGCGTCGCGACGCGCATCGTCGAGCTCGATCGCGGTCGGCTGCTGTCGTATCCGGGCAATTTCTCCGCGTACCAGACGCGCAAGGCGCAGCAGCTCGAAGTCGAGCGGGTGGAGAATGAAAAGTTCGACAAGCTGCTCGCGCAGGAAGAAGTGTGGATCCGCAAGGGCGTCGAAGCGCGCCGCACGCGCAGCGTCGGCCGCATCGCGCGACTCGTGCAGATGCGCAACGAGCGCGCGGAGCGCCGCAATGCGCAGGGCAACGTGAAGCTCGATGTCGCACAGGGCGAGAAGTCCGGCAAGATCGTCGCGGAGCTGACCGACGTGACGAAGCGCTACGGCGGCCGCACGGTGGTCGACCGCTTCTCGACGACGGTCATGCGCGGCGACAAGATCGGCTTCGTCGGCCCGAACGGCGCCGGGAAGACGACGTTACTGAAGCTGATCCTCGGCGACCTCAAGCCCGACGAAGGCACGGTGCGCACCGGCACGAACCTGCAGGTCGCGTATTTCGACCAGATGCGCGCGCAGCTCGACCAGGAGAAGAGCCTCGCGGATACGATCAGCCCGGGGAGCGAATGGGTCGAGATCGGCGGCGTGCGCAAGCACGTGATGAGCTACCTCGGCGATTTCCTGTTCGCGCCGGAGCGCGCGCGTTCGCCGGTGAAGTCGCTGTCGGGTGGCGAGCGCAACCGGCTGCTGCTCGCGCGCCTGTTCGCGCGCCCGGCCAACGTGCTGGTGCTCGACGAACCGACCAACGACCTCGACATTCCGACGCTCGAACTGCTCGAAGAGCTGCTGGCCGACTACGACGGCACGGTGCTCTTGGTCAGCCACGATCGCGCGTTCCTCGACAACGTCGTGACGTCGGTGATCGCGGCGGAGGGCGACGGCAAGTGGCGCGAATATGTCGGCGGCTTCACCGACTGGCAGATCCAGAGCGAGCGCTCGGAGCAGCTCGCGCAGCAGGAAGCGGCGAAGCGCGCGGTCAAGGAAGCGGCGCCCGCGAAGGACGAGCCGGCGAAGAGCGCGGCCGGCCGCAACGCGCAGCGCACGGTGAAGCTGTCGTTCAACGAGCAGCGCGAGCTCGATTCGCTGCCTGAGAAGATCGCCGCGCTCGAAGCGGAGCAGAAGACGATCAACGCACAGCTCGAGGACGGCGCGATTTTCGCGAAGGACCCGCAGGAAGGCACGCGCCTGACCGAGCGGTTCGCGGCGATCGACGACGAATTGCTCGCCGCGCTCGAACGGTGGGAAACGCTCGAGGCGAAGCGCAAGCCGGTGTGACGCGCGCGGTGCGCGCCGATCCCGCGATTGGCGCGCCACGCGGAACCAGTAAAATACCGCGCGTCCAGGGCCGCGCCGCACACGCCGCGCGCCCGCTTTCGGAGCAGTCCAAGCACACCGTTGTTTCGATTCGCTTTTTTACGGAACTCAACGTTTTGTCCACGACGTTATCCACACGAGGTGTGGACAACGTCCCGATGAATGACGAAATTCAGCGCCTATGTCAACGAAGAAACCCAGCGCGGCCTATAGCGAAGCATCGATCAAGGTGCTCAAGGGTCTCGAGCCGGTCAAGCAGCGTCCCGGCATGTACACCCGTACCGAGAATCCGCTGCACATCATCCAGGAAGTCATCGACAACGCGTCCGACGAGGCGCTCGGCGGCTACGGCAAGCAGATCACCGTCACGCTGCACGCCGACCAGTCGGTCTCGGTCGAAGACGACGGCCGCGGCATCCCGTTCGGCATGCACCCCGAAGAAGGCGTGCCGGTCGTCGAGATCGTGTTCACGCGCCTGCATGCGGGCGGCAAGTTCGACAAGGCCGCCGGTGGCGCCTATACGTTCTCGGGCGGCCTGCACGGGGTCGGCGTGTCGGTCACGAACGCACTCGCGACGCGTCTCGACGTGACGGTGTGGCGCGATGGCAAGATCGCCGAACTCGGCTTCGCCGACGGCGACGTCGTGAAGCCGCTGTCCACGCAAGGCGCGGGCCGCGGCGAGAAGAAATCCGGCACGCGCGTGCAGGTGTGGCCGAATCCGAAGTACTTCGATTCGCCGAACCTGCCGCTCGGCGAGCTGCAGCGCCTGCTGCGCTCGAAGGCCGTGCTGCTGCCGGGCGTCGAGGTCGTGCTCGTCAACGAGAAGACCGGCGAGCGCCAGACGTGGAAGTATGAAGACGGCCTGCGCGGCTACCTGCTCGACGAAATGAACGGCAGCGAACTGCTGATCCCGCTGTTCGAAGGCGAGCGTTTCGCCGATTCACGTTCGACCGACGAAACCTTTGCAGAGGGCGAGGGCGCGTCGTGGGTCGTCGCATGGAGCGAGGAAGGCTCGCTCGTGCGCGAGTCGTACGTGAACCTGATCCCGACGCCGGCCGGCGGCACCCACGAGTCGGGCCTGCGCGACGGCCTCTACCAGGCCGTGAAGAGCTTCGTCGAGTTGCACAACCTGCAGCCAAAGGGCGTGAAGCTGCTCGCGGAAGACGTGTTCGCGCGCGTGTCGTTCGTGCTGTCCGCGAAGGTGCTCGATCCGCAGTTCCAGGGGCAGATCAAGGAGCGGCTGAACAGCCGCGACGCGGTGAAGCTCGTATCGTCGTTCTCGCGTCCGGCGCTCGAGTTGTGGCTGAACCAGCACGTCGAGCACGGCAAGAAGCTCGCCGAACTCGTGATCAAGCAGGCGCAGGCGCGCACGCGCGCCGGCCAGAAGGTCGAGAAGCGCAAGAGCTCGGGCGTCGCGGTGCTGCCCGGCAAGCTGACCGATTGCGAGACGGAAGATATCGCGCGCAACGAACTGTTCCTGGTCGAGGGCGACTCGGCGGGCGGCTCCGCGAAGATGGGCCGCGACAAGGAATACCAGGCGATCCTGCCGCTGCGCGGCAAGGTGCTGAATACGTGGGAAACCGAGCGCGACCGCCTGTTCGCGAACAACGAGGTGCACGACATCTCGGTCGCGATCGGCGTCGATCCGCACAGCCCCGACGACACCGTCGACCTGTCGAACCTGCGCTACGGCAAGATCTGCATCCTGTCGGACGCGGACGTCGACGGCTCGCACATCCAGGTGCTGCTGCTCACGCTGTTCTTCAAGCATTTCCCGCAACTGATCGAGCGCGGCCACGTGTACGTCGCGCGTCCGCCGCTGTTCCGCGTCGACGCGCCCGCGCGCGGCAAGAAGCCCGCGCAGAAGCTCTATGCGCTTGACGACGGCGAGCTCGAGGCGATCCTCGACAAGCTGCGCAAGGACGGCGTGCGCGACACGCAGTGGAGCATCAGCCGCTTCAAGGGCCTCGGTGAAATGAGCGCCGAGCAGCTGTGGGACACGACGATGAATCCCGACACGCGCCGCCTGATGCCGGTGAAGCTCGGCGAGCTCGACTACGAGGCGACCGTCGCGCGGATGACGATGCTGATGGGCAAGGGCGAGGCAGCCGCGCGGCGCGGCTGGCTCGAGGAAAAGGGCAACGACGTCGAAGCGGACATTTAAGCGGAGCGTTCCGCGCGGCCGGGCATGACGCCCGGCCCGGCCTCACGCCACTTACGAATACGGAATTCAGATGGACGACAATACTTCCGATCTCTTTGCCAGCCCCGACGCGCCCGAGAGCGACGCGCTGACGCTCGGCAACTACGCGGAGCAGGCGTATCTCAGCTACGCGGTCAGCGTCGTGAAGAGCCGCGCGCTGCCCGACGTGTGCGACGGCCAGAAGCCGGTGCAGCGCCGGATCCTGTTCGCGATGAACGAAATGGGCCTCGGGCCCGACGCGAAGCCGGTGAAGTCGGCACGCGTGGTCGGCGACGTGCTCGGTAAATACCACCCGCACGGCGACCAGTCGGCATACGACGCGCTCGTGCGGCTCGCGCAGGATTTCTCGCTGCGCTACCCGCTGATCGACGGGCAGGGCAACTTCGGCTCGCGCGACGGCGACGGCGCGGCGGCGATGCGTTACACGGAAGCGCGCCTCACGCCGATCGCGAAGCTGCTGCTCGACGAGATCGACCAGGGCACGGTCGACTTCATGCCGAACTACGACGGCTCGTTCGAGGAGCCGAAGACGCTGCCGAGCCGCATGCCGTTCGTGCTGCTGAACGGCGCGTCGGGCATCGCGGTCGGCCTCGCCACCGAAATCCCGTCGCACAACCTGCGCGAAGTCGCGGCGGCGGCGGTCGCATTGATCCGCAATCCGAAGCTCACGCACGCGGAGCTGATGAACCTGATTCCCGGCCCGGATTTCCCCGGCGGCGGCCAGATCATCTCGAGCGACACCGAAATCGCGGCGGCGTACGAAACGGGCCGCGGCAGCCTGAAGGTGCGCGCGAAGTGGAAGATCGAGGATCTCGCGCGCGGCCAGTGGCAGCTCGTCGTCACCGAGCTGCCGCCGAGCACGTCGGGCCAGAAGGTGCTCGAGGAAATCGAGGAACTGACCAACCCGAAGCTCAAGCTCGGCAAGAAGACGCTGACGCCCGAGCAGCTCAACACGAAGAAGGCGATGCTCGACCTGCTCGACGCGGTGCGCGACGAGTCGGGCAAGGAAGCCGCGGTGCGGCTCGTGTTCGAGCCGAAGTCGCGCACGATCGACCAGACGGAATTCGTGAACACGCTGCTCGCGTACACGAGCCTCGAATCGAACGCGACGCTGAACCTCGTGATGATCGGCGCAGACGGTCGGCCGGGCCAGAAGGGCCTGCTGACGATCCTCGACGAATGGGTGAAGTTCCGCCAACTGACGATGACGCGCCGGTGCCGCCATCGTCTCGCGAAGGTCGACGACCGCATCCACATCCTCGAAGGGCGGATGATCGTCTTCCTGAACATCGACGAGGTGATCCGCATCATCCGCGAGTCGGACGAGCCGAAGGCCGCGCTGATGAGCGCGTTCGGCCTCAGCGAGCGGCAGGCCGAGGACATCCTCGAAATCCGCCTGCGCCAGCTCGCGCGGCTCGAGAAGATCAAGATCGAGAAGGAACTCGACGCGCTGCGCGACGAGAAGGCAAAGCTCGAGGAACTGCTCGCGAACGAAAGCGCGATGAAGCGGTTGATGATCAAGGAGATCGAGGCCGATGCGAAGCAGTACGGCGACGATCGCCGCACGCTGATCCAGCAGGAAAAGCGCGCGACGTTCGAGGCGAAGGTGGTCGACGAGCCGGTGACGGTGGTCGTGTCGCAGAAGGGCTGGGTGCGTGCGCTGAAGGGCCACGGGCTCGATCCGGCCGGCTTCACGTTCAAGGCGGGCGACCACCTGTACGCGGCGTTCCAGTGCCGCACGCCGGATCGCCTGATCGCGTGGGGCAGCAGCGGCCGCGTGTATTCGGTCGACGTGTCGGTGCTGCCGGGCGGGCGCGGCGACGGCGTGCCGGTCACGTCGCTGATCGAACTCGAATCGGGTTCGCACCTGATGCACTACTACGCGGCGCCGGCCGATCAGCAACTGCTGCTCGCGTCGAGCAACGGCTTCGGCTTCCTCGCGAAGGTCGGCGACATGGTGAGCCGCCTGAAGGCCGGCAAGTCGTTCATGACGATCGATGCGGGTGCGGTGCCGCTCGCGCCGATGCCGGTGCTGCCGAACGCGACGCAGGTCGCGTGCCTGTCGAGCGGCGGGCGCTTGCTGGTGTTCGGGATGGACGAGATGAAGACGCTGTCCGGCGGCGGGCGCGGCGTGATCCTGATGGCGCTCGACGACAAGGAAACGCTCGTGCAGGCGCTGGCGATCGATCCGGCCGGCGTCGTGCTGATCGGCACCGGCCGCGGCGGCAAGCCGCAGGACGACACGCTGTCGTATGCCGGGCTCGCGCCGCATATCGGCAAGCGCGCCCGCAAGGGCCGTGCGCCGGACACGAAGCTCAAGGTCGTCAACGAACTGCGTCCGCTGCTCGGCTGACGCCGCGCGCTGCGCGGCCGCCCGGATCGTCCGGTTCGGCCGCGATCGACGGCCGAACGTCCGCTTCGGCGGCGTGCGGCTTTTTCTTGCCGGCGAGGATTCGGGTAAGCAAGCGTGGCGCTGTCACGCGGAATTTGCAAAATAGTGTGAAATCGCGCTGAGGGTCTGAACCGCCGCGCGGCTGGCGAGTCGAACGTCGCTTGATGCCGCGTGCGACGCGGCCGTTCGCTGCACCCCATTCATCACAGGATCGCCCCATGTCCCACGCCGTTGCCGTCGCGCTGTTTCTTCACCTGCTGGCCGTCGCCGTGTGGGTGGGCGGGATGGTCTTCGCGCACTTCTGCCTGCGCCCCGCGCTGTCCGACCTGTCGCCGCAGTTGCGGCTGCCGCTGATCGAAGGCGTGTTCGGCCGCTTCTTCAACTGGGTTTCAGGGGCCGTGATCGTGATCCTGCTGTCCGGCGGGTTCCTGTTGACGAGCTTCGGCGGCGCGCACGCGACGTGGTCGCTGCACGCGATGGCCGGGCTCGGCGTCGTGATGATGCTGATCTTCGGGCACATCCGCTTCGCGCTGTTTCCGCGCATTCGCCGTGCGGTGCAGGCGCAGAACTGGCCGGATGGCGCGCGCGCGGTGAACGCGGTGCGCCTGCTCGTCGTCGTGAACCTCGTGCTCGGCGTCGTCACGATCGGCGCGGCCGTGCTGTCGCGCGGTTTCTGACCGGCTGGCGCCAGCCCTCAGCCCTCCGTCCCCGGCAGGCTCGACGGCACACGCGCCGCTACGCGGCCAGCATCGCATCGAGCAGCCATGACCCGGCCGGCCCGAGCGGCCGGTTGCGCGACCAGACAGCATCCACCCGCACGCGGCGCGGCCAGCCGCGCGCATGCAGCTCGCACAGGCGGTCGCGCGCGAAGTGCTCGACCATCCAGCGCGGCAGTTCAGCCCAGCCGAACCCCAGCACCGCCATCTCCAGCAGCATCAGGTAGCTCGGCGCGAGCCAGTGCTGCGTGCCGACGACGATCCGGTCGTCGGTGCCGCGACCTTCCGTTTTCACGTAGGTATTGAGGCGCAGTTCGCGCACGTCGCGCAGCGCCGCGTGCGGCACCTCGGCGTCGCCATATGCGGCGAGCGCGTGCGTGCGGCCGACGAACAGCCCGATCTCCGATTTCTCCGCTACGGTCGCCGCGCCGATATCGGCGGGATAGGCCGCGCGCGCGGCCATCAGCCCGAGTTGCGCGCGGCCTTGCTGGATCAGGTCGAGGACGTCGTCGTGCTCGGCGATCTGGCATTCGAGCTCGAGCGCCGGAAAACGCCGTTCGAGCGCCATCAACGTCTCTTCGTAGCGCTTCGACTGGTACGTATCCGAGACGACGAGCGTGAGCCGCGCTTCCTCTCCGTGCGCGAGCCGGGCGGCCGTGCGGTCGATCGCCGCGCTGGCCTCGAGCGCGCGCTGCACGTGCGGCAGCAGCGCGCGGCCGGCGTCGGTGAGCGTCGGCGCGCGCGTCGAGCGATCGAACAGTTGCACGCCGAGGTCGATTTCGAGATTCGCGATCGCTTCCGACACCGTCGACTGGCGCTTGCCGAGCTTGCGTGCGGCGGCCGTAAACGAGCCGAGCAGCGCCGCTTCGGCGAATGCGAGCAGGGCTTCCGGGGCGTGGTGCATGCAGGGCTCCTGGCAGCGTTATATCGGTAAAACCGATGATATCAAACTGGATTCATACGGTTGTGCCGATCAAAATGGCCGACATGGATCAGGTAACGCATTGGAGCGAATCATGAAACAGATCAATAAAACGGTGACGGAACGGCTGCTGCACGCGCTGACGTTCGAACTGGTGGCGATCGCGCTGTGCGCGCCGATCGGCGCATGGCTGCTCGACATGCCGGTATCGCACGTCGGCGTGCTGACGGTGATGGTGTCGCTGATCGCGATGGCGTGGAACATGACGTTCAACACGCTGTTCGACCGCTTCGAGCGCCGGGCCGGGTTGTCGCGCACGCTCGGCATGCGGGTCGCGCACGCGGTGACGTTCGAGCTTGGCCTCGTCGCGATGGTGGTGCCGGTTGCCGCGTGGTGGCTGAACGTGAGCCTCGTCGAGGCGCTGTTGCTCGACCTCGGTATCGTGCTGTTCTTCCTGCCTTACACGTTCTGCTTCAACCTCGCGTACGACGCGCTGCGCGCCCGCTGGATGGCACGCCGGGTTACGGTGCAGGCAGGTTGAGCGGGTGAGGCGGACCAGACCGGACAGGGCGACGGCCGGCGCCCGTCAGCGCGCGGCCCACAGCCACACGCTGCACACCACGGCGACCGCGCCGTACACGGCATAGACGGGCACCTTGAAGCGCGTGAAGCACAGCGTGGCGAACGCGCCCGTCAGCCAGTAAACCGGGTCGGCCGGTTCGCGATGCAGGATTTTCACGACGGCGACCACGAGAAAGCCGGTCGTCGCCGCGCGCAGCAGGCGCATCCCGTGCTCGAAGCGCGAATGGCGCTTGAGCCGGAGCAGATGGTTCTGCGCAAACACGACGAGGCATCCCGACGGAATGAACAGCGCGGCCGTGGCGAGCAGCGCGCCGACCCATCCGTCGGTCAGATAGCCGAGAAACGGCACGACGTTCAGCAACGGCCCCGGCGCGACCGGCGACAGCGCGAACGCCAGCGTGAAGTCGTGATCGGAGATGCCGGTCGCCGGCGAGACGAACAGCGTCTTGAGCACCGGCAGCGCGGAGAAGCCGCCGCCGAACAGCGTCATGCCGGCGCCCGCGAGGCGCGGCCATAGCAATTCCGCCTGGTAATCGCCGGGCAGCGGCACCGCGAACAGCACGACGAGCACGCCGAGCAGCACGAGCAGGGTGCGGTCGCGCTTCGACAGCGTGAAATCGACCGCGTCGCGCTGCGGCGGCCCCGTCAGCCAGCCCGCTGCAAACGCGGCGAACAGAATCCCGACGAAAGCGGCCGGACTATGCGCGAAAGCGAGCAGAATCGTCGATAGTGCGGCGATCGCCTGTTCGAGCCGCGTGCGCGCGAGCGAGCGCACCTGCTTGACCCACGTGACGCCGATCAGCGCGGCGAGCACCATGCCGAAGTGATTGATCAGCATCGGCGCGGCAAGCGAGCGCACGAGCGGCGTCTGATAGAAGATCGCGAACAGCGTCATCAGGATCGAGAACGGCAGCACGCTCGCGATGCCGGCGACCCAGGCGCCGGCACGGCCATGCAGCGTCTGGCCGACCTGCACGGCGACGTTGCAGCCGACGGGGCCCGGGACGAGCCATGCGAGCGCGACGAGATCGCCGAAGACGTGCGGCTCGATGCGCCGCAGCCGCTCCACGTAATGGCGTTCGAGTTGCGCCATCATCGAAAGTCCGCCCCACGAAACGGCCGAAATGCCGGCGACGACCTTGAACAAGGCCCATAGGGATGCCGGTGCCTCTTCGACACGCGCGGTCGCTTCGACTTCGACGGTTGTCATGATTGGTGTGGTTGGCGCAGGGCCAGATCTCTCGCGTATGGCCGTGCCGGCGGCCCGCCGACACGTCGGCCCTCCCGATTGTCCGCTGCGCATCATGACACTGCCATGCGCGAAAACGCTAGTTAATGAATTGAACGATCGGATCGGAAAACGAAATAATTGCGGCGTCGCACAACGCGCGCGCCTGCAGCAGGGCGGCGCTCAGGCGCCCGTGCTGCCGGTCGCGCGATGCGCGACGACATTCGGATGCTCGCCGCGCACGCCGAAGCGGGCGATCAGCGCGGGAATCGCATCGGCCGGCACCGGGCGCGAGAACAGGAAGCCCTGCGCCTCGATTTCGCCGAGCGCGGACAGCCACGTGATCTGCTCCTCGGTCTCGGTGCCCTCGACGACGACCGTCAGCCCGAGCGAGCGCGCGAGATGCACGATCGACGACACCATCACGCACACGCTGCGGTCGTTCGGAATCGCCTGCACGAACGAGCGGTCGACCTTCAGCGTATCGACGGAGAAGCGGTGCAGGTACGACAGCGATGAATAGCCGGTGCCGAAATCGTCGAGCGCGATCCGGATGCCGAGCTTTTTCAGCGCGACGATCTTCTCGGACACGAGTTCCGGATATTCCATCATCGCGGTCTCGGTGATCTCGATCTCGAGCCGGTTCGCGGGGATGCCGGTGTCCTGCAGCGCCTGCGAGATCGTCTCGATCAGGTCGCCGCGCCAGAACTGCACGGGCGAGATGTTGACCGCGAGCGTCAGCGTGTCGTGGCCTTCGTCGCGCCAGCGCGCGATCTGCTCGCACGCGGTGCGGATCACGAAGTCGCCGATCGGCACGATCAGGCCGGTCGATTCGGCGATCGAAATGAATTCGTTCGCGGAGATGACGCCGTGCTCGGGGTGATCCCAGCGTGCGAGCGCCTCGAAGCCGGTGATGGTGCGATGCGTGAGGTCGATCTTCGGCTGGTACGCGAGGAACAACTGCCCCTCGGCGAGCGCGACGCGCAATTGCTGTTCCCAGCGCATCAGATGGTCGGCCCGGTGCGACAGGTGCGGCGCATAGAACTGGTAGCAGTTCTTGCCGGCGTCCTTCGCGCTGTACATCGCGAGGTCGGCCTTTTTCAGCAGGTCGATCTCGCTTTCGTTCGCGACGGTGTGCAGCGCGATGCCGATGCTCGCATGCAGCACGAACGAACTGCCGCGCACGTCGAACGGCTCGCCGAACATCCGGATGATCGCTTCCGCGAGCCGCACCGCGCGCCGCTCGACGTCGTCGCCCTTCATCACGACGACGAACTCGTCGCCGCCGATGCGCGCGAGCGAACCTTCGTCGCCGACCGCATCGGCCAGGCGCGACGCGGTCATCTGCAGCACGATGTCGCCGGCGTTGTGGCCGAGCGTGTCGTTGACGGTCTTGAAGTTGTCGAGATCGATGAACAGCAGGCCGAGCCGCGACAGGCTCGCGGGCATCGACACGTCGTTGCGCAGCCCGCGCAGCGTCGCATAGCGGTTCGCGAGGCCGGTGAGCAGGTCGTATTCGGCGAGCTGCGTCATTTCGCGCTCGCGGCCGAGCAGCTTGCCGATCAGGCCCGTCGCGACGCCGAAAAACGCGAGCATCGCGAGCGTGATGAAGCTCGTCATCAGCAGGTAGACGTTGCGCGTGTGGGTGTAGTCCGCGAACTCTTCCGTCTGCGACAGGCCGACCATCACCGCGAGCGGGTAGCCGTCGAGGTGGCGGTACGACACGATGCGCGTCACGCCGTCGATCGGATCGATGATCGTGCCCGTCACGCGCTCGGCGATCGGGTAGACGCCCGACGCCGAAAACGCGCCCGGCGCGTTGCTCACCGAGCCTGTGCGCCGCGCGAGCACTGCGCCCGTATCGGACACGACCGCGATCACGCCTTCCTTGCCGATGGCCGCGTTGTTGTAGAAATCGTTCGTGAAGTAGCTCGGGTCTTCCGACACCACGACGATGCCCGCGAAGCTGCCGTCCGGGTTGTTCAGGCGCCGCGTCATCTGCAGCGTCCAGTGGCTCGACACGCGGCCGAGCACGGGCTTGCTGATGAAGAGGCGGTCGTCGTTGTGCGCGAGGTGGACCTTGAAGTGCTCGCGGTCGGACAGGTTGATCGGCTGCGGATGGAGTTCGGCGGTGTTCGCGAACAGGATGCCCTTCGCGTTGACGAGCGATACCTGGATCAGCGTGTCGCTCGGCACGACGCCTTTCTCGACGGCGCTCGCGAGATTGAAGCGCGCCGGCGATTTCTCGAATTCGAACTTGACGAAGCGGGTGATCTGGTCGACTTGGTGGATCGCCTTGACCGTATGCTGCTCGAGCGCGGACGACAGGATCGCCGCGGAGGCCGCCGCTTCCTTGTACGCACTGTCCTTTTCGACGGACAGACGCGCGATGATCACGGCCCACAGCAGCGCGAGCGCCAGCATCCCGAGCAGCGGGATGGCGAACAGCGCACGCCGGCGCGACTTGCGCGGCGCGCGCAGCGGCCGGTTCGGCGGCGTGTGGTTGGACCGGGCAGAGCTCATCGAAGAGGGCGGCGTCCTGCTCGCGTGCGCCATCCGTCTGGATGGCCGGCTATGGTTCGGATTGTCCCGACGTCTGTTCGTTCGCGGGACGCGCAACCATGGACAGACCTCCGAAACAACGGATTAGGCCCGATATTACTGGCTGGAACGTTTTTGCGATAGTTGGGCAAAGCGTAGGGCGCCGGACGAGCCGGCGCCATCCACATCGCGAAATGTCAGTCGGGTGACCGGAACGTGCCGTCGACGACCGTGACGACGTGGCCGCCGATCCAGGTCGTGCCGTCGTCGTCGTAGCTGACGAAGATGCGGCCGTCGCGGCCGATCGCCGTGCCCTGGCGGGCTGTATACGATTGGCCGGGGCGGCGTTCCTGGCGCGTCAGCAGCCCCGCGAGCGCGGCGTTCGCGCTGCCGGTGACGGGGTCCTCGCCGGGCGTGCCGAACTGGCCGCCGGTCATCAGGCAGCGGATCTCGAACGTCGCGGGGCCGCCTTCGGCGTGCGGCGCGTAGGCGGCGAGGCCGTCCACGCCGTAGCGGTGGGTCAGCGCCGCCAGCGCGGCAGGATCGGGCGACAGGCCGATGCACGCATCGGCCGACTTCAGCCGCACGACCAGCCACGGTGCGCCGTTGTCCACCGCGCACGGCTCGGCGTCCAGGTCGAGCGCGTCGCTGCGCAGCGCGGCGGCCAGTACCGCGTAGTCCGAACGGTCGAGCGGCGTGACGCGTGCCGGCGGCGCGGCGAACGCCCAGCGGCCGCCCTGCTCGCGCAGCGCAACCCGGCCGACCCCGCACTGCTGGATCAGCCGGCCCGGCGTGCGCGGCCGCGCGCCGCTTTCCAGGAACGCATGCGCGGTGCCGAGCGTCGGGTGGCCGGCGAACGGCAGTTCGCCGCCGGTCGTGAAGATCCGCACGCGATAGTCGGCTTCCGGATCGGTCGGCGTGCAGAGGAACGTCGTTTCCGACAGGTTCGTCCAGCGGGCGATCTCGAGCATGGCGTCGTCGCCGAGCGAATCGGCGTCGAACACCACGGCAAGCGGATTGCCCTTGAACGGCACCGACGTGAACACGTCGACCTGCTTGAAGCGAACGAGACGACCGTGCATCGCGCTGCGCCCGTTACGCGACTTCGGCGATCAGTTCGATCTCGACGCACGCGCCGAGCGGGATCTGCGCGACGCCGAATGCCGAGCGCGCATGCTTGCCCGCGTCGCCGAACACTTCGGCGATCAGCTCCGACGCGCCGTTCGTCACGACGTGCTGTTCGGTGAAGTCGAGCGTCGAGTTGACGAGGCTCATCAGCTTGACGATGCGCGTGACCTTGTTCAGGTCGCCGGTGTGCGCGTGCAGCGTCGCGAGCAGGTCGATCGCGATCGAGCGGGCGGCGGCCTTGCCGTCTTCCGTTTGCAGATCCGCGCCGAGCTTGCCGGCCCAGACCTTGCCGTCCTTCTTCGCGATGTGGCCCGACAGGTAGACCGTGTTGCCGCTTTGCGCGCTCATCACGTAGGCGGCAGCCGGGGCGCCGGCGGTCGGGAGCTCGATGCCGAGCGACTTCAGTTTGTCGTAGACGTTAGCCATGTGTTCGATTCCTCGTAGAGAGTCGTGACAGGAAAAAGGGGATCAGAGGCGCTCGCGCAGCAGCTTGCCGAGGCGCGCGACGCCTTCCTCGATCTTCTCGGGCGGCACCGTCACGAACGACAGGCGCAGCGTGTTCTGCTGCGCGTTTTCCGCGAAGAACGGCGCGCCCGGCACGAAGGCGACGTGGTTGTCGACGGCCGCGGCGAGCAGCTTCATGCTGTCGATCTGCGCGGGCAGGTTCACCCAGATGAACATCCCGCCTTCCGGGCGGTTCCACGTGACGCCTGCCGGCATGTGGCGCGTGAGCGCGCCGAGCATCGCGTCGCACTGCGCGCTGTACAGCTCGCGGATCGTCGGGATGTGCTCGTCGAGGAAGCCGTCCTTGATCACTTCGTGCGCGATGCGCTGCGTGAGCGTCGGCGTGTGCAGGTCGGTGGCCTGCTTGGCCTGCACGAGCTTGAAGTGGAGTTCCTCGGGCGCGATGATGTAGCCGATCCGCAGGCCCGGCGCGAGCACCTTCGAGAACGTGCCGAGATGCACGACGTGGTCGGGCGCCATCGACAGCATCGTCGGCAGCGGCTCGCCCTGGTAGTTCAGCGCGCCGTACGGATCGTCCTCCAGCACCGGGAACGGGCTCGTCTGCGCGAACGCGGCGAGCGCACGGCGGCGCTCGACGGGCAGGCGGCGGCCGGTCGGGTTCTGGAAGTTCGGCTGCGCGTACAGCAGCCGCGCGCCTTGCGTGAGTTCGGGCGTGAGGCCTTCCGGCAGCAGGCCCTGCTCGTCGGTCGGCACCTGCACGTAGCGCGGCTCGTACAGCGAGAACGATTGCAGCGCGCCGAGGTAGGTCGGGGTTTCGACGAGGATCGGGCTGTTCGGGTCGATCAGCGCCTTGCCGAGCAGGTCGAGCGCCTGCTGCGAGCCGGTCGTGATCAGCACCTGCGACACGCGCACGCTGTAGCGCTCGGCGATCCACTCGCGCAGCGGCAGGTAGCCTTCGGTCGCGCTGTACTGGAGTGCGGCGGCCGGCGCATCGCGCAGCACGCGGTCGGCGGCGGCGCGCATGCGTTCGGCCGGGAACGTCGCGGGGGCGGGCAGGCCGCCGGCGAACGAGATGACCTCGGGGCGTTCCGTGACCTTCAGGATCTCGCGGATCGCCGAGCTCGTCAGCTTGCGGGCGCGTTCGGAAAGCTGCCAGTGCGGCGGATGCAGGTCGCTCGGATTCATAGTCTCCTCGTTCGGATATCGTGGTCAGTCAAGAAAGGTCGATCAGGCGGATCGCTTCGACGCCGCCGGGTGGGCGAGCGCGAGCACGATGGCGCCTTCGCGGCTGGGTGGGCACGGCCAGTCAGGCGAAACCGATCAGGCAAAACGTCCATTATGGCGCACCTCATCAGCCGGCGCGAGCGGCGCGCGGCGCCGTGGCGACCGCCGAGCGGCGCCCGAGCACCACGGTCGCGATCACGGCGGCGGCGAACAGCCACGTCGACGGCGTGACCGTTTCGCCGAACAGCAGCGCGGAAAAGGCGATCGTGAAGAAAATCTGCAGCAGTTGCACCTGGCCGACGCGCGCGGTGCCGCCCATCGCGAGCCCCGCATACCATGCAAAAAAGCCGATGAATTGCGAAAAGAGGGTCACGTAGCCGAACGCGAGCCAGGTGCGTGGCGCGAGCGGCCCCGGATGCGCGGCGTGCTGCATCCATGCGAGCCAGCCGACCGGCAGCACGAGGAACGGCGCCGACACGACGAGCGCCCAGCAGATCACCTGCCAGCCGCCGATCTGGCGCGCGAGGCGCGCGCCTTCCGCATAGCCCAACGCGCCGATGCCGACCGCGACGAGCATCAGCGCGTCGCCGGCCTGCACGGTGCCTCCGCCGTCACGCAGCGCGAACGCGATCACGAGCGCGCTGCCGGCCACCGCACTGGCCCAGAACGCCTTCGACGGCCGTTCGTGCGACAGCCATGCCGCATACAGCGCGACGAACAGCGGTTGCAGTCCGTTGACCACCGCGCCGTGCGAGGCCGGCACCGATTTCATCGCCCACGCCGAGAACACCGGGTACGCGATGATCACGCCGGCCGACGTGATCGCGAGGCTTTTCAGTTGCGCGCGGGTCGGCAGCCGCTCGCGGCGCCACCACAGCAGCAGGCCGGCCGGCACGGCGGCGGCGAGCGCGCGGCCGAGCCCGTTGAGCAGCGGGTTGAGTTCGGATACGACGATCCGCGTCATCGGCAGCGTCAGGCTGAAGATCATCACGCCGATGAGGCCGAGCAGCATGCCCCGGGTTTCGCGCGAATTCATGTCGTGGGTGTCTCCGTATTGGCGAGGTGCGTATGGTGTGACGAGCAGGGCGGCCGCGCGTGCGGCGTCAGCGCAACGTGCGTGGGCCTTGCGGCGTATCGAATTCGGCGACCAGCGCCGGCGGACCGTCGGTGGCTTCGACGTCGAGCAGGTGGGCGGCGCCGAGCCAGTCGAGTTGCGCGCGGATCGTATCCGCGTGCGGATGGGCGCCCTTGAGCGCTTTCAGCGCGATGCCGTCGGCCGGCAGCGATTCGGCCGGATGGCGCGGGCTGTCCCACTGGATCAGCGACGGCACGAGGCCGTCGCCTGCGTCCTGCCACGCGGGGAAGCTGCCGTCGTCGGGCACCGTGAGGCCCCAGCTCAGATCGCCGCGCCGCATCGCGACGACGGGCGCGATGCGGGCCGGATACTGGCGCTGCCACAGCGCAAGCTGGCGCGGGCGGTCGACGCGCGCGACCCAGTGTGCGAGAAACGGGCCCTGCTGCGCGAGCCGCGCCTGGATCGCCGGATCGTCGAGCCCGAACAGCCGCGCACGAGGCGGTTTTGCACCGTCTTCCGGCGCGGGCGCGTCGGGGTCGATCGCGATCACTTCGAGATAGAGCCCGCTCCACGCGCCGAACAGCGCATTGTGGGTCCGCATCAGCGGATGGCGGCCGCCGCCGGCCGGTTCGATGCCGAGTGCGTCGGCGACATGGCGCACGCCTTCGTCGAGGGTGCGCGCGGCAATCACGAGATGGTCGAGTGTCAGGGAGCGGGCTGGCATGAGGGTCGGTCGGGAAGCGAAAGTGTCAGGGTAGGCGGACGGCGTGCCGGGCGGGGGCGCACCGGCCGGCGCACCGCTCGCGAGGCGCCTCGGCGTGCGCTGCGCCACGTGCGGCGGGCCGGAACGGCGGCCGCACGATCGCCATTCCGGTCAACTGTAATCGTCGCTACCGGCACAGTAACGGTACAATCGGCGCGATAGCCTTCGGTACAGTTGGAGAGCCTGCCGCCCATGTCCACCGTCCCCCTCGCCCAGATTCCCGCGCCGCACGACACGGCCACGCTCACGCTCGTCGACCAGCTGGTCCAGTGGGCGCGGCGGCGCATCGACGAACGCGTGTTCCGTCCCGGCATGCGCATGCCGTCGATCCGCAAGCTCGCGCTCGACAAGAGCGTGTCGCGCTTCACCGTCGTCGAGGCCTACGAGCGTCTTGTCGCGCAGGGCTACCTCGACTCGCGGCGCGGCTCCGGCTTCTACGTGCGCGAGCGCACCGGCGCCGGCCCGCAGCCGGCCGATGGCGTCGCGCGCGTGGCCGAGGCCGCGCCCGTGCACAACACGATCGACGTCGTCTGGCTGCTGCGCAACATGCTGCACACGGTCAGCCCGGAGAAGGGCCCGGGCCTCGGCTACCTGCCGGGCCGCTGGCTCGACGGCGAGCTGATCACCGGCGCGCTGCGCGCGCTCGGGCGCCAGTCGGGCGCGCAGATGCTCGGCTTCGGCACCGCGCAGGGTTTCCTGCCGCTGCGCCAGCAACTGCAGACGCGCCTCGCCGAAGTCGAGATCGGCGCGAAGCCCGAACAGATCGTGCTGGTGTCGGGCATCACGCAGGCGATCGACCTGATCTCGCGGATCTACATGCGCCCGGGCGATGCGGTGATCGTCGGCGATCCGGCGTGGTTCCAGATGTTCGGCCGTTTCGCGGCGCAGGGCGCGCAGCTCGTCGGGATGCCGTATACGCCCGACGGCCCCGACCTCGACGCGCTCGAAACCCTGGTGCAGATGTGGCGGCCGAAGATGCTCGTGATCAACTCGGTGCTGCAGAACCCGACCGGCACGTCGCTGTCGGCCGCGCAGGCGTTCCGGATCCTGAAGCTCGCGGAGGCCTACGACTTCCTCGTCGTCGAGGACGACGTGTACGGCGACCTGTGCCCGCCCAGCTATCCGGCCACGCGCCTCGCGAGCCTCGACCAGTTGAAGCGCGTGATCTATCTCGGCAGCTATTCGAAGACGCTCGCGGCGAACCTGCGGGTGGGCTACGTGGCTTGCGCGCCGGAGATCGCGAAGGCGGTCACCGACCAGAAGATGCTGGTCGGGATGACCACGCCCGAGCTCAACGAGCGCGTGCTGTACAAGATCCTGACCGAAGGGCATTACCGGCGCCACGTCGAGCGGCTGCGCGCGCGGCTCGACGGCGTGCGCGACAAGACCGCGCGGATGCTCGAGCGCACGGGGCTCGGCCTCTTCACGATGCCGGCGGCCGGGATGTTCCTGTGGGCCGACACGGGCGTCGATTCGGACGCGCTCGCGGCGGTCGCGCACGAAGCCGGCTTCCTGCTGACGCCCGGCAGCCTGTTCTCGCCGCAGCAGTCGCCGTCCACGTGGATGCGCTTCAACGTCGCGAACTGCGGCGATCCGGCGCTGCCGGGGCTGCTGGCGGGCTATATCGACTCGGCGGTGCGGCGCGCGTCGTGACGCGGCGCGGCAGGCCGGCTCTTGAAATGGCGCGTGCCGTCCCCAGATACGCGCGCAAACCGCCGGCGCCAGGCGGTCGTCCCAGAGGGGGCCGTCCCGAACGGGCCGCCCCAACCCGGTTGTCCCAACCGGGCGTCCTTCACGGGTCCGCCGGCATCGCGCGCCGGGCGCCGGCGTCACCCCTTTTCAGTTCAAGTAAGAGGAAACAGCATCCATGGCACACGAAACGATGAGCTTTCAGGCAGAGGTCAAGCAACTCCTCCACCTGATGATCCATTCGCTCTACAGCAACAAGGAAATCTTCCTGCGCGAACTGGTGTCGAATGCGTCCGACGCGGCCGACAAGCTGCGTTTCGAAGGGCTCGCGGACAACGCGCTGTACGAGAACGATCCGAACCTGCGTATCCGTATCGGCTACGACAAGGCCGCGCGCACGATCACCATCGACGACAACGGCATCGGCATGAGCCGCGACGAGGCGATCGCGAACCTCGGCACGATCGCGCGTTCGGGCACCAAGGAATTCTTCACGAAGCTGTCGGGCGACCAGCAGAAGGACGCGGCGCTGATCGGCCAGTTCGGCGTGGGCTTCTACTCGGGCTTCATCGTTGCCGACAAGATCACCGTCGAAACGCGTCGCGCGGGCCTGCCGGCGAACGAAGCCGTGCGCTGGGAAAGCGCGGGCGAGGGCGATTTCACGATCGACGCGATCGAGCGCGCGCAACGCGGCACGACGATCACGCTGCACCTGCGCGAAGGCGAGGACGACCTGCTGTCGTCGCACCGCCTGAAGTCGATCATCCAGAAGTACTCCGACCACATCGCGCTGCCGATCCTGATGCGCAAGGAAGAGTGGGATCAGGAAAAGGGCGAGATGGTCCTGAAGGACGAGGACGAAACCGTCAACCAGGCGAGCGCGCTGTGGACGCGTTCGAAGAGCGACGTCACCGACGAGCAGTACACGCAGTTCTACCAGCACATCGCGCACGATCACCAGGACCCGCTCACGTGGACGCACAACCGCGTCGAGGGCCGCAGCGAATACACGCAGCTGCTGTTCGTGCCCGCGCACGCGCCGTTCGACCTGTGGAACCGCGACTATCGCGGCGGCCTGAAGCTGTACGTGAAGCGCGTGTTCATCATGGACGACGCCGAGCAGCTGCTGCCGCAATACCTGCGCTTCGTGAAGGGTGTGGTCGATTCGGCCGACCTGCCGCTGAACGTGTCGCGTGAAATCCTGCAGGAAAGCCGCGACGTGAAGGCGATCCGCGAAGGCGTGACCAAGCGCGCGCTGTCGATGCTCGAGGAACTCGCGAACGCGGAAGACGATGCCGGCAAGGAGAAGTACAAGACGTTCTGGGGCGCGTTCGGCCAGGTGCTGAAGGAGGGCCTCGGCGAGGATCACGCGAACCGTGAGCGCATCGCGAAGCTGCTGCGCTTCGCGTCGACGCATGGCGACACCGACGCGCAGGACGTGTCGCTCGCCGACTACGTGTCGCGCATGAAGCCCGAGCAGAGCAAGATCTACTACGTGACCGCCGATACGTGGCAGGCCGCGAAGAACAGCCCGCATCTGGAAGTGTTCCGCAAGAAGGGTGTCGAGGTGCTGCTGCTGACCGACCGCGTCGACGAATGGATGCTGTCGTTCCTGCATGAATTCGACGGCAAGCCGCTCGCGAGCGTGGCCCGCGGCGACCTCGATCTCGGCGAGCTGAACGACGAGGAGAAGAAGGCGCAGGAGCAGGCCGGCGAGGCGATCAAGCCGGTCGTCGAGAAGATGAAGGAAGCGCTCGGCGACAAGGTGAAGGAAGTGCGCGTCACGTTCCGCCTGACCGATTCGCCGTCGTGCCTCGTCGCGGACGACAACGACATGAGCGGCTACCTGCAGCGGATGCTGAAGGCAGCCGGCCAGAACGCGCCGGCGATGCAGCCGATCCTCGAGATCAATCCCGAGCACGCGCTCGTGAAGCAGCTGAACGCCGACAGCGCCGATTTCGGCGACTGGTGCCATCTGCTGTTCGATCAGGCGCTGCTGGCCGAAGGCGGCATGCTCGACGATCCGGCGAGCTTCGTGAAGCGGACCAACGCGCTGCTGCTGTCGCGCGCCGCGTGAACGCGCGCATGCGATTCGACGGCGCGCAGGCCGGCTGGCGCGAGACGCCGCGGCCTGGCTGCACGCTCGACCAGCGCGACTGGCTGACGCGCGGCGGATCGCTGACCGCGCACCTCGCGCGGCTCGGCCGCGTGAACGTGCGGGTGACGCGCGAGGCCGTCGACCGCCCGTGGTTCGACGAGCCGGACGCGCTCGCCAGTTCGCCGCGCGCGCCGATGTGGGTGCGCGAGGTGATCCTGTCGGTCGACGGCATGCCGTACGTCGCCGCGCACAGCATCGCGCCGCTCGCGGCCAGCAAGGGCGTGTGGCAGGCGATGCGGCGGCTGCGCACGCGACCGCTCGCGGAGCTGCTGTACAGCGATCCGCAGGTCGAGCGCTCGGCGCTCGTGAGCCGGCGCGTGATCGCCGGCCATCCGCTGTATGCGCTCGCGAGCCATGCATTGCTGGGCGCGCGGGCGCCGCATGCGTTCGTCGCGCGGCGCTCGGTGTTCCAGCGTCACGGCAAGCCGCTGATGGTCACCGAGTGCATGCTGCCGGCGCTGTGGCGCCACCTCGATGCGCACGGCGACGGGCCGCGGTCCGTCGGGTCGCACGGAGGCGCGTGATGCTGCAAGGTTTTCCGCCGGTCGTCGCGCCGAATACGCACACGATGATCCTCGGCAGCTTTCCGGGCGAGGCGTCGCTCGACGCCGCGCAGTACTACGCGCATCCGCGCAACCAGTTCTGGCGGCTGCTCGGCGCGGTGCTCGGCGAGCCGTCGCTGCATGAGCTGCCGTACGACGCGCGGCTCGAGCGCGTGCTGTCGCACGGCATCGGCATCTGGGACGTGCTCGATGCGTGCCATCGTCAGGGCAGCCTTGATTCCGCGATCAGGAACGCGAAGCCGAACGACTTCGATTCGCTGCGCGCGCATGCGCCGTTGCTGAAGCGCGTGTGCTTCAACGGCAAGACGGCGGGGCGGTTCGCCGAGGTGATCGGCCAGGCTGGGTACGAGACGCTCGTGCTGCCTTCGTCGAGCCCGGCGAACGCGATGCTGTCGTTCGAGCAGAAACTGGTGCTTTGGCGCGGGATTCGCGCCTGAAACTCGTTGGATTCAGAGTATCCCGCGAAGCAGTATCAGGTGGACGGCAGCAGGTGGTCGAGTAGAGATACGGTTTCAATGAGTTCAGCAGTGAGCCGAACCAACTCGGCGGTCAGACTCGCTGGAAGATCTATGTTGCCCTCGTATTCGGCCGCATTGCGCCTGCGATGGCAGGTATCGAGCACGCGCCATTTTTCGGTCGGCCAGCCGATCGTGTGTTCGAGACACTGAAAGACCAGATATCGGTCGTCGCTCCGGTATCCGTGAGCCCGTAACGCAGCACGTGACGCGGCGTGAGCGGAATCGTAGGCGAGGATGAACTGGCTCTCCGTCGCCATTCCGTTACTGCTTGTGACGGTATCGAGCAAGGTTCGAGCGAGGTCGAGCAGATGTTCGAATTCGCCGCGGTTCGCCGGAAGGGGTTTGAGTTTTCCGATGCGTACGAGGTTATCCAATGCGGTCAATGTCGTCCTCGGTTCCGATAATCATCAGCTTCGGTTGGCGCAGCACTTCCGCGAGGAACGGATGACTTTTGCGTTTCCGTTCGAGAAATTCCTCGTGAGTATATTGTGTGATCTGGACCGAGCGGCCGAGCTGTCTTTCAGCCGATTCGAGTGCGGCCATGATTTGTCCATAGCTGAGCGTCTCACTGACCAACATAACATCGACGTCGCTACCGGCGTGGTCGCTGCCTTGGGCAACCGAACCGTATACAAAGGCGAGCTGTATCTCTGAGGTCAGCGGTGACAGTGCTTCGCGGAGCACCTCGACGACCCCGAAGGTTTTGAGGACGATGAGACGCAGCTCGCTGAAAATGGGACTGCCGGCAAACGCTCGCACCTGTTTGAGATTGGCGATGCGTCGAGTTTCGATGAGGCCACCTTTTTCGAGACGATTCAGTTCGCGCTGGACGCTGGCACTACCGAGACCGGTCAGCCGGATCAACTCTTTGACGTGAAACCACTGTTCGGGCTGCCCAAACAGGCAGGCCAGAATGGGTTGCTGTGCGTTGGAAAAGAGGGCGTCGCCGAGCTTTGTCATAAGCCGTGATATTAGCACGATCGAGCCAAAATTTAGCACGATCGAGCCAAATTTAAGCTCGATGAGCGACCGTTCGGCGGATCTAGATAGCAGGGATATCGCGAGACGTTGGTGATGGCCACGGTGAGCGGTTGCAGGGGCGGGAGCGGCAACAGGACAAACCGGACCTGATGCGATCGCGCCGCCACTCGACGCTACCGGTCAAGGCTTCGCCTCGCCTTGCCTGGTGCCCGTGGCCGAGACGATGCGACTTTGTGCCGCCACGAGTTGATCATCGGTGGTCGCCACCAGCCACAGCCGTGCGTGCTCCTCGATCCGGCGGTTGTGGTCCTTCAACGGCCCCAGCGCGGCAGCGGCCTTCCAGACCACCGGGCCGATTCGGCTACTTCTGCCCGACGGCGCGCCTACCAGCAGGCAGTAAGGTCCCAGCGGAAGCGAGACGAACGGCAGTGCCGGACTGGCTATCACGCGCCAGTCGATGAACGGTGTGTCGCTGATCAGCAGCGGCGTGGGCAAGCCGTAGAGCACACTGAAATCGTACAGCGCCAGCTGTTCTCGCATGCCGACGTAAATTCGCCGGATGTCGTCGACGACCGCCGCGCGGATCTCGTCCTCGAACATCGGTTCCTGCGCGTAGCGGGCCCGTGCCTGGCGAGCCTCCCGTTGATACGCGCTGAACAGGCCGATCTCCACGCAATCCTGCACGGCGCGCTGAACCTCCGCCACGGAACCGGCTTCCCCGGGCGTGCCCAACTGAGCCGCCCGCAAAAAGCGGGCAAGTCCGGCATCGTGGATCGCGGGGCCCTCCGCGGGCGTGTCGTCCTCAGCGTTCTTGCCCAGCGGCACGTAGGTATATTGCTCGGCGGCGAAATGCGATTTCTTGCCTTCGTCGAACTTGATTTCGCCATCCACGCAGTCCAGATAGCGCGTCCCGATTCGACCGTGCTCCCAAACCCAGTTTTTCAGGAACGGACGGAGTGGATGCAGTCTGTCGTGATCGGCCATCGAGCCTCCAAGTTTTCCCGGTATGAGCCATGCCAACCCAACCGCCGCACATTCCGCGCCGTCACGGGCCCGTGCTACAGGGCGAGCGTGCCCAGCTCCTCGTAAGTACGATGCAGCCAGACCTTGACGCGCTGCCGCTCCAGCAAGCCGAGCCCCGTGGCGGCGCGGTCCGGATGATTGACCGCCGCCCAGAAGCTCGCGCTTTGCCGATCGATCTTCTGCATGGTCGTATCGGGCAGGCGGCGCAGCGTAATCACGCTGGCGCCAAGGGCTTCGGCCCGCTCGCGTTCGCCGGAGGCCTCCAGAATCTCGAAGCGATCGCCGCGGACTTCATTCAGCACGAGCACCAGCTTGATTCGTCCGCCGAATTCGTCGAGCCATTGCCGCAGCAGATCGACCGAATCGCGGCCAGTGTCCATCACGTGCCACCACGTCAGCGTGAGGCCGTGTTCCTCGGCGAAGTCGACTACGTCCGAATCGTCGAGCCACTTGGCGAGCGACTGCCGCGTCTGGGCCGCGAGATCCACCAGTATGCGCCGTTGCGGATCCTCGAGCGCCGATTCCATGACCGGATCGAGGCTGTCATGCTGGTCGAGCACGGCGGGCGCGGCAAAATCGGCATAGAACCGCAGGAGCGCGCCGTGCGATCGGTCGGTATCGAAGCCCACGAAGGGCATGCTCCGATCGATGAAATACTGGGCCAGCACGCGGGCCGCGAGCGATTTGCCGACGCCGCCTTTTTCCCCGCCAATGAAGTGGATGTGACTCATGCTTACGAAATCCCGTGTAATGGAGCAGGTATGGCCAGAGCGGATATTGGCAGGCTTCGATGACGTTACGGCGCAACCGGTCCCGTCGAAAGAAAATGCATGCGCGGCACCAGCATGCTGTCTGGTCAACGCCGGTGTCAAACTGAACAAAATGGCGTCCCGTTCCGGCGGTTGCCGGGCACGGTGCGCGGCGAGCCGACGCTGCATGCGCTGCCGTACGATGCGCGGTCGTCAGGCAGCAAAAACGACTTCGATGTGTCAGCTCAATCGTCGTTGCCCCATCGCCACCGGGGCTTCTCGCCCTTGAGCCAGCACACCGCAGTCAGCAGCGCGACCAGCACCACGAGGCATGCCCCGTACGCCACCGGCGACCGATGCGGCGGCACGAGCCATGCACTCGCGACGACGCTGATCGCGAACAGCAGCAGCACGACCCAGCCCTGTCACGCGACCGGCAATCCCCATCCCCAGCCGTAGCGCTTCGCCGGAAACCAGATCTTCTTGTCGTGCGAGGTCATGCGCTCTCCTGTGGGTCCGCGAATGCAGCGTAGCGCCGACGGGATTCGACGTCACGTGTGGCGGGGCACGCGTCGGCGGCCTCCGCCTCCCACCAATGCTATCCTCTCGTCCGCTCATCCAGCGTCACCCAGCGAGATTCAACCATCATGACCCGACTGATCAAGCGCGCGTCCGCCGAGGCACGCGCGTTCAAGCAACGCAAGCCGTCCGCCTACAACGGCTCCGAAAAACTCCAGCCGCCGCGCGTGAAGCGCCGCCCGGACATCGACGAACACGACGACGTGCCGGTGCTCGAAGCGCCGCGCAAGCCGCGTTTCGCGCCCGTGACGTTCTCCGAAGAAGGCGGCGTGCGCTTCCTGCACTTCGGGACCGAGTGGGTGCAGGGCGCGATGCGGATCTCGAAGCCGCTGCATATCGAGCTCGAATACGCGCAGCAGATGATGGCCTGGCTGCTGTTCCTCGAAACGCCGGAGCGGATCGTCCAGCTCGGGCTCGGCACCGGCGCGCTGACCAAGTTCTCGCATCGTTTCCTGCCGCACGCGAAGGTCGAGGCCGTCGAGCTGAACCCGGCCGTGATCGTCGCCGCGCGCACGATGTTCGCGCTGCCGCCCGACGACGCGCGCCTCGCGGTGCACGAAGCCGACGCATGGGACTTCGTCAACGACCCGGCCAACCGCGGCACGGCGGGCGCGATCCAGATCGACCTGTACGACGCGACCGCGCGCGGCCCCGTGCTCGACAGCGTCGCGTTCTACCGCGCGGTGCGCGGCTGCCTCGCCGATGCCGGCATCGCGACGATCAACCTGTTCGGCGATCATCCGAGCTTCGTGCGCAACATGAAGCACCTGAATGCGGCGTTCGACCACCGCGTGATCGCGCTGCCCGAAGTGCACGACGGCAACCGCATCGCGATCGCGTTTTCGGGCCCCGCGCTCGACGTGCCGTTCGCCCAGCTCGACGCCCGCGCGAAGCTGATCGAGGACACGCTCAAGCTGCCCGCGCGCAAGTGGGTGAAAGCTTTGAAAGCAACGGACGGCGCACGCGACACCGCGTTCGCGATCTGACGCCGGACGCACCGGCGCAGGCCGGCGCATCCGCGTGACAAGGGGCGGATCACCTCGGGTTCGCCCCTGCTTGACCGCGTACTCGCGGCTCCTATACTGGCGCGAAGCCAGGGGAGCCGCAGCCTACCCGTTTCGCCGCTCCTCTCGGTGCCGTACCCGCTCAACAAGATCGATAACCGGGATAGAAGAGGAGACGTCATGGCTCACGATGCCGACGCCAACCGGGCCGCGAAGCGCTGGCTCTGGCTGCTGGTACTGCCGTTGATCGCGATGGTCTGGGTGCCGTCGTACAGCAAGATCGAACCGCAATGGTTCGGTTTTCCGTTTTTCTACTGGTACCAGTTGCTCTGGGTCTTCATCAGCGCGGTGATCACCGCGTTCGTGTACTTCAAGACCAAGAACGCGTGGAAGGCGAGCGGTACGCAAGGAGGTGCGCAATGAATCTCGGCGCAACCTTCGTCTTCGTCCTGCTGTTCATCGGCGTCACGATCATCGGTTTCCTGGCCGCGAACTGGCGGCGCGGCGATCTCGCTCATCTCGACGAATGGGGCCTCGGCGGACGTCGCTTCGGCACGATCGTCACGTGGTTCCTGCTCGGCGGCGACCTCTACACGGCCTATACGTTCGTCGCGGTGCCCGCGCTCGTGTTCGGCGCCGGCGCGATGGGCTTCTTCGCGCTGCCGTACACGATCCTGATCTATCCGTTCGCGTTCGTCGTGTTCCCGAAACTGTGGAGCATCGCGAAGCGGCACGGCTACGTGACGGCCGCCGACTTCGTCAACGCGCGCTACGGCAGCCGGATGCTCGCGCTGGCGATCGCGGTGACGGGCATCGTCGCGACGATGCCGTACATCGCGCTGCAGCTCGTCGGCATCGAGGTGGTGATCGGCGCGCTCGGCTTCGACACGACCGGCTTCGTCGGCGACCTGCCGCTGATCATCGCGTTCGCGATCCTCGCCGCCTACACGTACACGTCGGGGCTGCGCGCCCCCGCGATGATCGCGATCGTGAAGGACGTGCTGATCTACGTCACGATCGCCGCCGCGGTCATCGTGATCCCCGCGAAGCTCGGCGGCTTCGGGCACATCTTCTCCGCCGTGCCGCCCGCGAAGCTGCTGCTGAAGGCGCCCGACGCGATGAGCCTGAACGGCTACAGCGCATACGCGACGCTCGCGATCGGCTCGGCGCTCGCGCTGTTCCTGTATCCGCACTCGGTCACGGCGATCCTGTCGTCGTCGTCGGGCAACTCGATCCGCCGCAACATGGCGATGCTGCCCGCGTACTCGTTCGTGCTCGGCCTGCTCGCGCTGCTCGGCTACATGGCGCTCGCCTCCGGCGTGAAGGACATGCCGCAGTACGCGCCGTACTTCAAGGCGTTCGGCCCGAACTTCGCGGTGCCCGCGCTCTTCCTCGAGTACTTCCCGTCGTGGTTCGTCGGCGTCGCGTTCGCGGCGATCGGCATCGGTGCACTGGTGCCGGCGGCGATCATGTCGATCGCGGCCGCGAACCTGTACACGCGCAACATCCACCGCGAGTTCGTGAACCGCAACATGTCGCACGACCAGGAGACGCACGTCGCGAAACTCGTGTCGCTGATCGTGAAGGTCGGCGCGGTGGCGTTCATCCTCGGGCTGCCGCTGACCTACGCGATCCAGCTGCAGCTGCTCGGCGGGATCTGGATCATCCAGACGCTGCCGGCGATCGTGCTCGGCCTGTACACGCGCGTGCTCGACCATCGCGGCCTGCTGGCCGGCTGGGCGGCCGGCATCATCTGCGGCACGTGGATGGCGGTCTCGCTGAAGCTGGCGAGTTCGATCTTCACGATCCACCTGTTCGGCCTCGCGATTCCCGGCTACGCGGCCGTGTGGTCGCTGATCGTGAACCTGGTGGTGTCGGTGGTCGTGAGCGTGCTGGTGCGCGTGATCGGCATGGCGCATGCGGAGGATCGCACGCGGCCGGAGGATTATCTCGACGTCGTCGAGAGCTGATACGGGTCGTGCGCGGCCGCGTGCCGCGCACGACGCATTGCCGGCTGCCCGGCAACGAAAACGCCCGCCACCGCAAGGTGGCGGGCGTTTCCTTTGCGTCAGCCCTGCGCGCGTTTCGCGAGCTCCTCGCGCTGCGACAGATCCTCGACGTTGACCATCCAGTGCACGCCGAAGCGATCCTTCGCCATCCCGAAGCCGAGCGCCCAGAACGTCTTGCCGAACGGCATCGTCACTTCGCCGCCGTCGGCGAGCGCATCGAACAGCTTCTGGCCTTCCTCGACCGTCGCCGGGTTCAGCGACAGCGAATAGCCGGCGTGCGCGGCGCCCGCCGGCTGGCTGCAATCGCCGTCCGAGCACATGATCATCGAGTCGCCGATCGTGAAGCTCGCGTGCATCACCTTGTCGCTCATCTCCGGCGACATCGGGTAATCGGGATTCGGCGGAGCGTCCTTGAAGTGCATCTTGAACATCGTCTTCGCGCCGAGTGCCTTTTCGTAGAACTGAAGGGCTTCGTCGGCACGACCGTAGAACGTCAGGTACGGTTGAACTTGCATCGTTGTCTCCTGGAATGAGCCGTGCCGGCGCGTCGGCGCTGGCGCGGCGTCGTGCAAGATTGACTGGGGAAAGGGCGCATCGGGAGGCGGCCGTCGCACCCGTGACGTGGATTGTAGTGCGCGCGCTTGACGATGGAATGAAAAATAAAAACGGCCGCGAACATCCTGTTCGCGACCGTTTGCAGCGCTTGCTGACGGCTGTTGTCAGTCTTGCTGACAGCCGCTGACGCGTCGTGCGGCTCAGCGCAGCGCGTCGATCAGCTTCTCGAGTTTCACCGCGTCGGCGGCGAACACACGGATGCCTTCGGCGAGCTTTTCGGTGGCCATCGCTTCGTCGTTCAGCTGGAAGCGGAACGACGCCTCGTCGATCGCGACGCGCTCGGCCGGCTTGTCCTGCAGCGTTTCCGGGGACAGCTTGCGGGCGACCGTCTCGTTGCTCTCCTGCAGCTTCTGCAGCAAATCGGGACTGATCGTCAGCAGGTCGCAGCCGGCGAGCTCGGTGATCTGGCTGGTCGTGCGGAAGCTCGCGCCCATCACTTCGGTCTTGTAGCCGAACGTCTTGTAGTACGTGTAGATGCGGCGCACCGATTGCACGCCCGGATCGTTCGCGCCGCCGTCGCGCGCTTCATTCCATTCGGCGCCGGCCTGCTTCTTGTACCAGTCGTAGATGCGGCCGACGAACGGCGAGATCAGCTGCGCGCCCGCTTCCGCGCACGCGGCGGCCTGCACGAGCGAGAAAAGCAGGGTCATGTTGCACTTGATCCCTTCCTTCTGCAGCACCTCGGCCGCGCGGATGCCTTCCCACGTCGACGCGAGCTTGATCAGGATGCGCTCGCGGCCGATGCCGGCTGCTTCGTACAGCTTGATGAGCTCGCGGCCCTTCTCGATCGAGCGCTGCGTGTCGAACGACAGGCGTGCGTCGACCTCGGTCGATACGCGGCCCGGGATCAGCTTCAGGATTTCGGTGCCGAATGCGATCAGCAGGCGGTCGATGATGAAATCGGTGCTTTCGTTGCGATGATCGCGGACGGTTTTCTCGAGGATCGGCTTGTACGCATCCTTCTGGACGGCCTTCAGGATCAGCGACGGGTTCGTGGTCGCGTCCTGCGGCTTGTATTGCGCAAGCTGCTGGAAGTCGCCCGTGTCGGCGACGACGGTCGTGTACTGCTTCAGCTGGTCGAGTGCGGTAGTCATGGCGATTCGGAAGAAGAGCGCGGGGCGCCGGGTTCTCACGGGCCGCGCGAGCGCGGCGGCGAAGCGAAGCGGCGCCGGGCGCCGCTTCCAATCCATCATTTTAGGCCCGATTCGTGTCGCGCACGTTTTGGCGTGCCGGGCGGGCGCGGCGGCGCGCGCCGCGGCAGGCGGCCGAGCCGCGTCACGCGGGGCGCCGCGCGTTCAGGATCACCTGCGTGACGACCCCGGCGACGAGCCCCCAGAATGCCGAGCCGATCGACAGCAGCGTGAGGCCCGACGCGGTCACCATGAACGTGACGAGCGCCGCTTCGCGCTGCTTCACGTCCTGCATCGCGTTCGCGAGGCCGCTCATGATCGAGCCGAACAGCGCGAGCGCCGCGACCGACACGACGAGCGCTTTCGGCAGCGCCGCGAACAACGCGGCGATCGTCGCGCCGAAGACGCCGGCGACCAGGTAGAACGTGCCGCACCACACGGCGGCCGTGTAGCGCTTCGCGTGGTCCTCGTGCGCTTCGGGGCCGGTGCAGATCGCGGCCGTGATCGCCGCGAGGTTCACGCCGTGCGAGCCGAACGGCGCGAGCAGCAGCGACGCGAGGCCGGTCGTCGCGATCAGCGGCGACGACGGCGTCGGGTAGCCGTCCGCACGCAGCACCGCGATGCCCGGTACGTTCTGCGACGCCATCGCGACGACGAACAGCGGAATGCCGATGCTGACGATCGACGCGATCGAGAACGCGGGCATCGTGAACACCGGCTGCGCGAGCGCGATGTGGAAGCGGCTGAAATCGAGCAGGCCGAGGCCGCCGGCTACCACTGTGCCGACGATCAGCGTCGTCACGATCGCATAGCGCGGCGCGAGGCGCTTCACGATCAGGTAGGTGAAGAACATCGCGAGCACCAGCGCGGTCTGGAACTGCGCGGCGCGGAAGATCTCGATGCCGATCTCGAACAGGATGCCCGCGAGCAGCGCGGCCGCGATGCCGGCCGGAATGCGCTTCATCAGCGTGTCGAACAGGCCGCTCACGCCGACGGCCGTCAGCAGCAGCGCGCATACGACGAACGCGCCGATCGCCTCGGGGTAGGGCACGCCGGGCAGCGACGCGATCAGCAGCGCGGCGCCGGGCGTCGACCACGCGACCACGACGGGCGCGCGGTAGCGCAGCGACAGGCCGATCGTCGTCACCGCCATGCCGATCGACAGCGCCCAGATCCACGACGAGATCTGCGCATCGGTGAGGTGGGCGGCGCGGCCGGCCTGGAACATCAGCACGAGCGAACTCGTGTAGCCGGTCATCATCGCGACGAAGCCGGCGACGAGCGCGGACACGGACGTATCGGCGAAAAAGCGGCGGCCGCCGGCGCGGCCGGCACTCGCGGTGGACGAAGGGTTCATGCTCTCTCCGGGGCGGCCGCTCGGATGCGGCCTGTATATCTGCGAGTGGGTGTCGTTACTTGCTGAGTGCGCGCATCGCGGTTTCGAGGCCCGCGAGCGTGAGCGGATACATGCGATGGCCGAGCAGGTCGCGGATGACCGCGACCGACTGCCGGTACTCCCATAGTCGCTCGGGCTCGGGGTTCAGCCATGCATGATGCGGAAACTGGTCGGCGAGACGACGCAGCCACACGGCGCCGGCTTCCGGGTTGTTGTATTCGACCGAGCCGCCGGGCTGCAGCACTTCGTACGGGCTCATCGTCGCGTCGCCGACGAAGATCAGCTTGTAGTCGGGCGTGAACTTGTGCAGTACGTCCCACGTCGCGGTGCGTTCCGCGTGGCGGCGGCGGTTGTTCTTCCACAGGTGGTCGTACACGCAGTTGTGGAAGTAGAAGAATTCGAGGTGCTTGAATTCGGCCTTCGCGGCCGAGAACAGCTCTTCGGTGCGCTTGATGTGGTCGTCCATCGAGCCGCCGACGTCCAGCAGCATCAGCACCTTCACGTTGTTGTGGCGCTCGGGCACCATCCGCAGGTCGAGCCAGCCCGCGTTCGCGGCCGTGCTGCGGATCGTGCCGGGCAGGTCGAGCTCCTCGGCGGCGCCTTCGCGCGCGAAGCGGCGCAGCCGCCGCAGCGCGACCTTGATGTTGCGCGTGCCGATCTCGACCGAATCGTCGTAGTCGCGGTACGCGCGTGCTTCCCACACCTTCACCGCGGTGCGGTTGCCGTTCGACGGGCCGCCGATGCGCACGCCTTCCGGGTTGTAGCCGCCGTGCCCGAACGGCGACGTGCCGCCCGTGCCGATCCACTTGTTGCCGCCTTCGTGGCGTTCCTTCTGCTCGTCGAGCAGCGCCTTCAAACGCTCCATCAGCTTGTCGAGCCCGCCCATCGCGTCGATCTGCGCCTTCTCCTCCGGCGACAGTTCGCGCTCGAGGCGCTTCTCGAGCCAGTCGAGCGGGATGTCGAACGCCTCGGACGGTAGCGTGGACACGCCATGGAAATACGCACCGAACGCCTGGTCGAACTTGTCGAAGTACTGCTCGTCCTTGACGAGCGTCATCCGCGCGAGGAAGTAGAACGCGTCGATCGACGGCGAGATCAGCCCGGCCTTCAGCGATTCGAGCAGCGTCAGGTATTCCTTCACCGAGACGGGCAGCTTGGCTGCGCGCAGCGCGTAGAAGAAATTGAGCAGCATGGCCGGGCCTTCGCGGGGTGAGGGAGGATTACCGGTTGTGCCGGTTCATGTAGACGAGCCGCTCGAGCAGGCTCAGATCCTGCTCGTTCTTCAGCAGCGCGCCCGCGAGCGGCGGCACGATCTGCTTCGCGTCCGCGCCGCGCAGCGCGTCGGCCGGGATGTTCTCGGCGAGCAGCAGCTTCAGCCAGTCGAGCAGTTCGGACGTCGACGGCTTCTTCTTCAGGCCCGACACGCCGCGCAATTCGAAGAAACTCTCGAGCGCCGCGCGCAGCAGTTCCTCGCGGATGTCGGGGAAGTGCACCGCGACGATCTTCTGCATCGTCGACGGATCGGGAAACTGGATGTAGTGGAAGAAGCAGCGGCGCAGGAATGCGTCGGGCAGCTCCTTCTCGTTGTTCGACGTGATGATGACGAGCGGGCGGTGCTTCGCGCGGACCGTCTCGCGCGTCTCGTACACGTGGAACTCCATCCGGTCGAGCTCGCGCAGCAGGTCGTTCGGGAATTCGATGTCGGCCTTGTCGATCTCGTCGATCAGCAGCACGCTCGGCTGCTCGGCGTCGAACGCCTGCCACAGCACGCCCTTGACGATGTAGTTCGCGATGTCCTTGACGCGCTCGTCGCCCAGCTGCGAATCGCGCAGCCGCGACACGGCGTCGTATTCGTACAGGCCCTGCTGCGCCTTGGTGGTCGACTTGATGTGCCACTGCAGCAGCGGCATGTCGAGCGCGGCGGCCACTTCCTCGGCCAGCATGGTCTTGCCGGTGCCGGGCTCGCCCTTGATCAGCAGCGGGCGTTGCAGCGTCAGCGCGGCATTGACCGCGAGCTTCAGATCGTCGGTGGCGACGTAGTGCGAGGACCCTTCGAAACGCATGGCGACGCTCTTCTTCATCGGGGAAAAAACCCAGTATAAGTCAGAAGGGCTGTCCGGGCGGGCCGCGCCCGCGTATCGTTGCAGGGCTGTGGCGGGGCGAACCGGGGCGCCGTATGGACGCGTTCCCCGCCGACGCGGTACAATCTGGCCGTTTTTTTTGGCCTGCGTGGCGACCGACAAGCAAAACGGCGCGGGCCGTTGCCGCTTCGGCGCCAGTTTCCCCTCAAGCTAGGTTACAAGAGCTATGAACAAATTCGTCGGCAAACACGTCGTTGTCGCAGCGCTCGTGGCGCTCGCGGGCAGCGCGCAGGCGGCCGGTGTGGTCGGCAACCCGAAGGACGGGGCGAGCAAGGCCGCCATGTGCATCGGTTGCCACGGCATCCAGGACTACCGCGCGGCGTACCCGGAGGTCTACCGGGTGCCTGTCCTCGGCGGCCAGAACCAGCAATACCTCGAGAACGCGCTGAAGGCCTACCGCAAGAAGGATCGTCACTTCCCGTCGATGAATGCGATCGCCGGCTCGCTGACCGACCAGGACATCGCGGATCTGTCGGCGTACTACGCCGCCCAGAAGGCCGACACGAAGGACAACCCCTACAAGTAAAGCGCGCGCCGCCGATCTCTCCGGCGGGACAGGAGCATTCATGAACAACGCATTCAAGACGGCGGCGGTTGCACTGGCGGCCGGCCTCGCGATCGGTACCGCGCACGCCGCGGACATCTCGAAGGGCAAGGAACTGGTCGAATCGCACAACTGCGCGGCCTGCCACGGCGCGCAGCTGAACAAGCCGATCAACGCGGAGTACCCGCGCCTCGCCGGCCAGCACGCCGACTATCTCGTGTGGGCGATGCGCCAGTACCAGATGGGGCTGACGAACCCGCTGATCGGCCGCAACAACGCGATCATGCAGGCGCAGGTACAGAACCTGTCGGTCAGCGACATGAAGGACATCGCGTCCTACATCGAGTCGCTGAAGGAAACCGACCTCGTGTTCAAGAAGTAAGCGCGACGGGCCTCACGGGCTCGCGCAGCAAGCTCACGGGCTCGCGCAGCAAGAATGCCCCGCCTCGGCGGGGTATTTTTTTGTCTGCGGCGCGGCTGTCCGCGGCTCGGTGCGGCGGGATGTGCCGGGCCTGC
>NZ_BCPO01000072.1:0-12941 GCF_016586105.1 Burkholderia sp. E168m15 | reverse complement strand
CGCGCGACGCGCGGCGCAGGATGCGCTGCAGGTACGCGTCGGTATCGGGCGGCGTGTTGGTGCGCTGCGCTTCCCAGATCGTCTCGCCGAGGCATTCCATGATCGCGTGCTGCGCGTCGTGGGTCGAGTCGAGCTTCGCGGCCAGCTTGTCGTGCGCGGCGCGGATGCCGGGCGGCTGGTCGATCGACAACTGCTCGCTGATCGCGAGGTGCATCGACAGGTGCAGGAACGGGTTGGTGCGGCCTTCCTCGGGCGTGTAGTTGCGCGCCGCCGCGCCGTCGGCATCGGCCAGTTCGTCGTGGTACTCGGGATGCTCGACGATCCAGTCGGCCGCGATCGCTTCCAGCGGCGTGAGGATCTCGCCCGCGCGCTGCTTGCGCCAGGTCTCGGTGAAAAAGCGACGCACGTCGTCGCGGCTTGGATTGAACATGGTGGGGAAACGTCGTGATTCGGATGGCATCATGCCGCGTCGGGCATTGTACGCCGGCGCGACGGACGGCGCTGGCGCCGGCCCCCGGGAGCGGTCGGCGCGGAACGCGCGGCCGCCCGCCGCGCAACGGGTAAGCGCGGGCTAGGCTCGGCGCCGCCGCGCCGCTACACTCCGACGATTCCCGTCACGGCGCCCCGTTCGCCCGTTTCATCATGACCGCCACCGTTCGCTCATCGTCCGCCGCCCTGCAGGGCGCGTTCTACGTCGCGTTGTCCGCCGCCGCGTTCGGCGCGATGGCGATTTTCGGCCGCTATGCGTATGCGGCCGGCGTCGACGTGCTCGGGCTGCTGATCGTGCGCTTCGCGATCGGCGGCGCGGTGCTCGCGGCGATCGCACGGCACCGCCGCGTCGCCTGGCCGCGCGGCCGGGCGCTCGCGCCGCTGGTGGCGATGGGCGCGCTCGGCTACGTCGGGCAGTCGTTCTGCTATTTCAGCGCGCTGCAGCACGCGCAGGCGAGTCTCGTCGCGCTGCTGCTGTACCTGTACCCGGCGTTCGTCACGCTGCTCGCCGCGTGGTGGCTCGGCGAGCGCCTGACACGGGCGAAGGCCGTCGCGCTGGTGCTGTGCGTCGCGGGTTCGGCGCTGATGGTCGGCGGCGGGCACGGCGAGCCGCTCGGGATCGCGCTGGCGCTGGCCGCCGCGGTGATCTACTCGCTGTATATCGTCGGCGGCACGAAGGCGACGCGCGGCGTCGATCCCCTCGCGACCACCGCGATCATCTGCCTGTCGGCCACCGCGACGCTCGTCGCGATCGCCGTCGTGCGAACGGCGGGGTTCGGCGCGCCGCCGCGCTGGCCCGCGACGGCCGGCGGCTGGGCGTCGATGCTCGCGATCGCGCTGGTGTCGACGGTCGCGGCCATGCTTGCGTTCTTCGCCGGGCTCGAGCGGCTCGGGGCCGCGCGCACGTCGATGCTGTCGACGCTCGAACCGGTCGTGACGGTCGCGCTCGCGGCGCTGCTGTTCGGGGAAGCATTGTCGCCGCTGCAGTGGGCGGGTGGCGTCGCGATTCTGGCGGCCGTGCTGGCGCTCGTGCGCGCGGGCGGCGCGGCCGCCGACGACGCGACGGCGACATCCAACGCGTAAGCGGGGAAGGGAGCGGGCGTCGCGACGGCGCCTGCGGAACTCGCCCGCGCTGCCTGGCGCTTATTCGTTCGGCGGCGGCGTCTTCGGCCGGAACTCGCACAGCGGCTCGATCGCGCAGTGCCAGCATTCGGGCCGGCGGGCCTTGCACACGTAACGCCCGTGCAGGATCAGCCAGTGATGCGCATCCTGCAGGAATTCCTTCGGCGTGAACTTCTCGAGTGCGGCCTCGACGGCCCGCACGTCCTTGCCCGGCGCGAGCCCGGTGCGATTCGCGACGCGGAAGATATGCGTGTCGACCGCGATCGTCGGCTGGCCGAACGCGGTGTTCAGCACGACGTTCGCGGTCTTGCGGCCGACGCCCGGCAAGCCTTCGAGCGCTTCCCGATCGGCCGGCACCTCGCCGTCGTAGCGCTCGAGCAGGATTCGGCACGTCGCGACCACGTTCTTCGCCTTGGTGCGATAGAGGCCGATCGTCTTGATGTACTCGGTGACGCCTTCCTCGCCAAGCGCGACGATTTGTCGCGGGGTATTCGCGACCGGAAACATTTTCCGCATCGCCTTGTTGACCGACACGTCGGTCGCCTGCGCGGACAGCATCACGGCGATCAGCAGCTCGAACGGCGTCGAATATTCGAGCTCGGTGGTCGGATGCGGATTGAGGCTCTGCAGCGTTTCGTAGATCGCGCGTCGTTTGCTGGCGTTCATGGAGCGTTCTGGTCGGGCGGCGCGGACGGGCCGTCCGGATCGTCGTTGCCTGCGTCGTTGTCGTGGTCGTTGCTGCCCGATGCGGCTTCGGCATCGCGCTGCGCCTGCTGTTCGGCGAGCCGCTTGCGACGGGCCTCGGCCGCATCGATCTGCGCCTGGACGGCCGCGCTCACGCCTTCGGTATTCTTCGGCCCGGCGCCTTGCCCGGACAGTTCTTCCTTCTTCTTGCGCGCGCGTTCGAGTGCGGCGGCGATGATTGCGCGTTTCTTCGCTTCGGCGTCGTCGGCGGCCGGCGCGGCGGCCGGCGTGTCCGGCTGCGAACCGGGCTGCGCTGCAGAGGGCTCCGCAACCGGCTTGGCGGCACTGGCCGCGCGGCGGGCGGCAGCACGCGCGTCGGCGGCCTCGCGCTCGCGGCGCTCGCGCGCGAGCCGCAGGTCGTGGCGTTCGCGCGCGGCGTCGGCCTGTTCCTGCGACCACGCATCCCAACCCGTGCGATCGCCGGTCACCGGCAGCATCGCGATGCAGTCGACCGGGCACGGCGGGATGCACAGGTCGCAGCCCGTGCACAGCGACGCGACGATCGTGTGCATCTGCTTCGGCGCGCCGACGATCGCGTCGACCGGGCACGCCTGCATGCACAGCGTGCAGCCGATGCACAGGTTTTCGTCGATGAACGCGACCGCGCGCGGATGCTCGCTGCCGTTGACGGGGTTCAGCGGAATTACCGGCTTGCCGAGCAGGTTCGCGAGGCGCGCGATGCCTTCGGCGCCGCCGGGCGGGCACTGGTTGTAGTTCGCGTCGCCGGCGGCGATCGCCTCGGCGTACGGACGGCAGCCGTTATAGCCGCACTTCGTGCATTGCGTCTGGGGAAGCAGATCTTCGATGCGATCCGCGAGTGTTTTGGAGTCGGTCACGGTGACAACAGGCTGACAACGGGCGCAGCGGCGCCGAATGGCTCTCGGTCGGCCGCGCCGGGCGCGGCCGGAAAGGTTGGCCAAAGCTCGATTATCGCCGATTTCCCGCATTGCGCCGGACGCCGTCTATGCGCATAATCGAACCGCTTTTTTGCAGGGGCTCAGCAGGAGGGCGGCCGCCCGCGGCGCGCCCGTTCCAGGGCGGCCGGCGCCGAGGCGGTGGGGGTGTCGGTCCGAATCAAGCGGCTCACATAGCAAAGCGCCACCATGAATCAGCCAAAAATCAAAAGAGATCCTGAAGGTACGCGCCGCCGCATCCTGATGGCGGCAGCCGAAGAGTTCGCGAATGGAGGGCTGTTCGGCGCGCGCGTCGACCAGATCGCGCGCCGGGCCGAAACGAACGAGCGCATGCTCTATTACTACTTCGGCAGCAAGGAGCAGCTGTTCACGGCGGTGCTCGAACACGCGTTCTCCGCGCTGACCGAGGCCGAGCGCGTGCTGGATCTCGACGGCGTCGCGCCGGTCGAAGCCGTCACGCGGCTCGCGCATTTCGTTTGGGACTACTACCGCGACCATCCGGAGCTGCTCAGGCTCATCAACAACGAGAACCTGCACGAAGCGCGCTATCTGCACAAGTCGACGCGGATCCGCGAGATGATGTCGCCGATCGTCGCGAAGCTCGGCAACGTGCTGATGCGCGGCCAGAAGGCCGGGCTGTTCCGCGGCGACGTCGATCCGCTGCGCTTCTACGTGACGTTGTCCGGGCTCGGCTACTACATCGTGTCGAACCGCTTCACGCTCGCCGCGACGCTCGGCCGCGACTTCACCGACACCGACGAGCGCGCGGAGATGGTCCGGATGAACACTGAGGTGCTGCTCGCTTATCTGCTGCGGCGCTGACGCGACGAACGGACGAGCCGATGAGCTGCCCGCTCGCGGCCGCTGCCGAAATAAAAAACGCCGCCGTTGCGTCAAGCAACGGCGGCGTTTTTGCGTCGGAACGCGGCGCGTCAGGCGGCCTTGCGGACCCGCGCGGCTTTTGCGCGCGGGCTGCCAGCCGTGCGTTTCGCGGCGGGCGCGGCCTTCGCGGCGGGCGTCCTGGCGGGCGCGACCGTCACGGCCGGCGCCTTCGCGCGCGTGCGTTTCGCGGCGGTGGCGCGCACCGCGGTTTCCGGCTCCGGCTTGGCGGCCGGCACGACGCCGATCGCGGTTGCATCCTGGGCATCGACGGGCAACTTCGTCGCGCCGGGCTTGGGCTCCAGCGCATGGTCGCGAATGAAGTCGCGCAGTTGCGGATAGATGATCGTGCGCCAGCGACGGCCCGAGAAGATCCCGTAGTGGCCGCATTTCTCGGCGGTCAGGCTGCGGCGATCGTCTTGCGGAATGCCCGTGCACAGCTCGTGCGCGACGTGCGTCTGGCCGCTGCCCGAGATGTCGTCGAGTTCGCCCTCGATCGTCATCAGCGCGGTGTGCTTGATGTCCTGCGGCCGCACGCGCTCGCCTTCGACGTCCCACGTGCCTTCCGCGAGCCGGAATTCCTGGAACACGACGCGGATCGTCTCGAGGTAATACTCGGCGGCCATGTCCAGCACCGCGTTGTACTCGTCGTAGAAGCGGCGGTGCGCTTCGGCGTCGTCCTCGTCGCCGCGCAGCAGGCTCTGGTAAAAATCCCAGTGCGATTGTGCGTGCCGCTCCGGGTTCATCGCGACGAAGCCGGTGTGCTGCAGGAAGCCCGGATACACCTGGCGGCCTTCGCCCGGATAGTTCGCGGGCACCGTGTGGATCACGTTGTTCTCGAACCACGCGGTCGAATGCTGCGTGGCGAGCGAGTTCACCGACGTCGGGCTGCGGCGCGCGTCGATCGGGCCGCCCATCATCGTCATCGTGAGCGGCGTGTCCTCGCCGCGGCTCGCCATCAGCGAGATCGCCGCGAGCACCGGCACCGTCGGCTGGCATACCGAGATCACGTGCAGGTTGCGCGCGCCGATGTGACGGATGAATTCCTGGATGTACGCGATGTAGTCGTGCAGGTGGAACGGGCCCGTCTCGACCGGCACCATCCGCGCGTCGATCCAGTCGGTGATGTAGACCTTGTGATCCTGCAGCAGCGTGCGTACGGTGTCGCGCAGCAGCGTCGAGTGGTGGCCCGACAGCGGCGCGCAGACCAGCACGACCGGCTCGTCCTTCAGTTGCGTGACGGCGTCGGCGTCGTCCGAATAGCGCTTGAAGCGCAGCAGGCGGCAGAACGGCTTCTCGATGATCGTCTGCTCGACGATCGGGATGTTGTGGCCGTCCTTGACGATCTGATGAATGTTGAATTCCGGCTTCTCGTAATCCTTGCCGAGCCGATACATCAGCTCATAGGCAGCCGCCATCCGCGGGGCACCGGGCATCAGCGAGAACGGGCTGGACGGATTCGCGAACGACTTCGAGGCGGCCTGGGCCCAGGCCGTGAGCGGGCTCAGCATCGCCCGCTGGAATTCGTGCAGTTGGTAAAGCATGCAGGCTACTCCCGCGTGGGGGACGGTGCGCAAGGGCGGCGTGAGGCGTCGCGGCGTGCCGTGTGGGTCAGCGACCGGCCATGTTGCATTGCAGCCGGACAATCTCGCCGATCATATCGGACAACGATCGGTGGTGCAATGCAACATTTCCCCGGGTTTTCATCAAAGTGTTGCGATTTGACGATCTCTGAACAAGGCCCGCGCGCGCCGTTCAGCGGCCCGTAGCCACGGCCGGCGCGGGCTGGCCGGCCGCGCGCGCCATCGCGTCTTCATGGTGCATCAGGTTCATCGCGGTGTGCACGAGCGCCACGTGCGAGAACGCCTGCGGGAAGTTGCCGACGAGCCGCCCGGCGACCGGGTCGTATTCCTCCGCGAGCAGCCCGAGGTCGTTCGACAGCGCGAGCAGGCGGCTGAAGAGCCGATGCGCGTCGTCGATCCGGCCGAGCAGCGCATAGCTGTCGACCAGCCAGAAGCTGCACGCGAGAAACGTGCCTTCGCCCGGCGGCAGGCCGTCGTCGTATTCGGTCGTGCGGTAGCGCATCACGAGCCCGTCGTGCAGCAATTCCCGTTCGATCGCCTCGACCGTGCCGACGATGCGCGGGTCTTCCGGCGGCAGGAAGCCGAGCTGCGGCAGCAGCAGCACGCTTGCGTCGAGCTCGTCGCTGCCGTAGCTCTGCGCGAACGCCTGCTTGCCTTCGTGCCATGCGTTGGCGCAGACGTCCGCATGGATCTGCTCGCGCAGCGCGCGCCAGCGGTCGAGCGAGCCGGGCAGCCGGAACATCTCCGCCGACTTGATCGCGCGGTCGAACGCGACCCACGCCATCACCTTCGAGAACGTGAAATGGCGACGGCCGCCGCGCGTTTCCCAGATGCCTTCGTCGGGTTCCTGCCAGATCTTCTCGAGGTGATCGAGCAGCGCGCACTGCACGGACCAGACCGTGTCGTCGGCCTGCAGGCCGCCCACGCGCGCAAGGTGCAGCGCGGCCATCACCTCGCCGAACACGTCGAGCTGGAGCTGGTTCGCGGCGCCGTTGCCGACGCGCACCGGCAGCGAGTCCTGGTAGCCGGGCAGCCAGTCGAGCTCCATTTCCGGCAGCCGGCGCTCGCCGGCGATTCCGTACATGATCTGGATCTGCTCGGGCGAGCCGGCCATCACGCGGCCGAGCCACGTGCGCCACGCACGCGCCTCGTCGTAGTAGCCGCCGCGCATCAGCGCGAGCAGCGTGATCGTCGCGTCGCGCAGCCAGCAGTAGCGGTAGTCCCAGTTGCGGTTGCCGCCGATCTTCTCCGGCAGCGACGTGGTCGGCGCGGCGACGATGCCGCCGGTCGGCTCGTACGCGAGCGCCTTCAGCGTGATCAGCGAGCGGCGCACGGCGGCCGCGTAGCGGCCCTGCACCTGACAGCGGCCCGACCATTCGAGCCAGTAGTTCTCGGTGCGCGCGAGCATCGACAGCGGATCGCGCGCGGGCGGCAGCCGCATGTGCGACGCCGCGTAGCCGAGCGAGAACGGCACGCGCTCGTCGGCGCCGACCGTGAATTCCGCGAGCGTGTGGAGGTTCTTGCCGGTGAGCGGCACCGGCGTGCGCAGCACGACGGTATCGGGGCCGGCGATGGCCTTCATGCCGTCCTCGCGGGTCAGTTGCGTGACCCACGGAATCGAGAAACCGTAGTCGAAGCGCAACACGAGTTCCATGCGCATCTTCATCTTGCCGTGGCGGCCGACGACGATCCGCACCAGTTCGGACCAGCCGTTGCCGGGCGGCATGAAGTCGATCACGGTGACGGCGCCGTCGGCGCTTTCGTAATCGGTCTCGAGAATCAGCGTGTCGCCGCGATAGCGGCGGGTCGTGTGCGTGATCGCGGCGTCGGCGGCCGGAGCAAGCAACCAGCGGCCGTGCTCGGGCGTGCCGAGCAGCGCCGCGAAGCAGGCGCCCGAATCGAAGCGGGGCCAGCACAGCCAGTCGACGGAGCCGTCTTTTGCGATCAGCGCGGCCGTGTGGCCGTCGCCGACGAGGGCGTAGTCTTCGATCAGGGCGGGCATGGGCAGGCGATCCTTGGGTATTCGAGTTTCACAATGCGGACGTCGACGCCCTCGACTTCACGCGCGGGCGCCGCGCCCCGTATACTCGGCCGGGCGGCGGAGCGCGTGAACGGCCGGCGTTTCGTCCTATCTCAACACTTGAAGCGACTCGATGCAAGGAGGATTCAATGCCCAACCGTTTACGCGAGCGTGACGCACGCGCTTCGACACGAGGGTTCCCGCTTAGGTTCGCTCACTGGATGAAAGGTTTCGCGATCGTGCTTTCCCTGTCCGCGACCCACGCATTCGCGCAGCAATCGTCCGCCCCGGCCGACGGCGTCTACAACCTGCTCGTCGGCACCTATACGGGCGGCGGCAGCGACGGGATTTACGTTTACCGCTTCGATACCAAGAGCGGCAGCGTCGCGCCGGTGTCGTCGGCGAAGACCGTGAATCCGTCGTACCTGTTGCCGAGCCGCGACGGTCGCACCGTCTACGCGGTCAACGAACTGCCCGGCGACGACGGGCCGGCGACGCAGCGCGGCGGCGTGAGCGCGTTCCGCTTCGACGCGAAGACGGGCGCGCTGAGCTTCATCGACCGCGTATCGTCGGAAGGGAACGATCCGTGCTATCTCGCGCTGTCGCCGGACGGCAAGTACCTCGTCACCGCCAACTACTCGGTCGCGGCCGACCCGGGCGGCAGCTTCGCGGTGCTTCCGCTGCGCGACGACGGCGCGGTCGGTCAGGCAGTGCTGACGGTCCACCACGAAGGCACCGGGCCGGTGAAGGGCCGCCAGGACGGCGCGCACGTGCATTCGACGGTGTTTTCGCCGGACGGCCGCTATCTGTTCGTGCAGGATCTCGGCGCGGACAAGATCTACGGCTACCGCTACACGGTGGACGGCAGCCGCGGGCTGATCAGCCCGACCGACACGCGCTACACGCCGGTGAAGGCGGGCTCGGGCCCGCGTCACATGGTGTTCAGCGCCGACGGCCGGTTCGCGTACGTGACGAGCGAACTCAACGCGTCGGTCGAGGTGTTCGGCTATCACGACGGCAAGCTGACGCCGATCGAGACGCTGCCGATGACGGCGCCCGGCTTCAAGGGCAAGGTCGGCGGCGGCGCGATCCACCTGTCGCCGGACGGCCGCTTCCTGTACGCGAGCAACCGCGGCGACGCGAACGACCTCGTGATCTACGCGGTGAACAAGGCCGACGGCCGGCTGAAGCACGTCGGCCGCCAGTCGAGCCTCGGCAAGACGCCGCGCGAGTTCCTGATCGATCCGACCGGCAAGTGGCTGATCGTCGGCAACCAGGACAGCGACACGTTCTACGTGTTCAGTCGCGATGTCGAAACGGGGCAGCTCGGCGCGAATCCGCAGAAGATCGCGGTCGGCAAGCCGGTCGATTTCAAGCTGGTGCCGGTCGCCCAGTAAATCGCGGGGATTCCCGGCTGATGCAAGAAGGGCGCTGCCGATGCAGCGCCCTTCGTATTTCAGGCAGTCGGTTTCACGACGCGCCCATGTCGATGAACGGCGGCCGGCGGGCCGCCTGCCTCAGTCGGCCGCAGCCGGCACGAGCACCTCGCGGCTGCCGTTGATGCCCATCGCCGACACGAGGCCGGCCGCCTCCATCTGCTCGACGAGCCGCGCCGCGCGGTTGTAGCCGATGCGCAACTGCCGCTGCACCGACGAGATCGACGCGCGCCGCGTGCGCACGACGAACGCGACGGCTTCGTCGTACAGCGGATCGGCTTCCGCGTCCGGCGCGTCGCCGAACAGGTCCTGCGTCGCGCCGTCGGCGGCCGGGCCGTCGAGGATGCCTTCCTCGTATTGCGGCTCGCCGAACTGCTTCAGGTACTCGACGATCCGGTGCACTTCCTCGTCGGCGACGAACGCGCCGTGCACGCGCTGCGGATAACCGGTGCCCGGCGGCAGGAACAGCATGTCGCCCATCCCGAGCAGCGACTCCGCGCCCATCTGGTCGAGGATCGTGCGCGAATCGATCTTCGACGATACCTGGAACGCGACGCGCGTCGGGATGTTCGCCTTGATGAGGCCGGTGATCACGTCGACGGACGGCCGCTGCGTCGCGAGGATCAGGTGGATGCCGGCCGCGCGCGCCTTCTGCGCGAGGCGGGCGATCAGTTCCTCGATCTTCTTGCCGGCGACCATCATCAGGTCGGCCAGCTCGTCGATCACGACGACGATCAGCGGCAGCGTCGACAGCGGCTCCGGATCCTCGGGCGTCAGCGAGAACGGGTTGCCGATCTTCTTTTCCTTCGCTTCCGCGTCGCGGATCTTCTGGTTGAAGCCCGCGAGGTTGCGCACGCCGACGGCCGACATCAGCCGGTAGCGCTTCTCCATTTCGCCGACGCACCAGTTCAGCGCGTTCGCCGCGAGCTTCATGTCGGTGACGACCGGCGCGAGCAGATGCGGGATGCCTTCGTAGACCGACAGCTCGAGCATCTTCGGGTCGATCATGATGAGCCGCACGTCTTCCGGCGTCGCCTTGTACAGCAGCGACAGGATCATCGCGTTGATCGCGACCGACTTGCCCGAACCCGTCGTGCCGGCCACGAGCATGTGCGGCGCCTTCGCGAGATCGGTGACGACCGGGTGGCCGGTGATGTCCTTGCCCATCGCGATCGTCAGTTGCGACGGCGAATGCTGGTATTCGCGTGCGGCAAGAATTTCCGACAGGCGGATCATCTGGCGCTTCGCGTTCGGCAGTTCGAGGCCCATGCAGGTCTTGCCGGGGATCGTCTCGACGACGCGGATCGACGTGAGGCCGAGGCCGCGCGACAAGTCCTTCATCAGGCCGACGATCTGGCTGCCGCGCACGCCGAGCGCGGGTTCGATCTCGAAGCGCGTGATCACGGGGCCAGCCGACGCGCCGACCACCGTCACCGGCACCTTGAATTCCTGCAGCCGCTGTTCGATCACCTGCGCGGTTTGCGCGAGGTGTTCGTCGGTGATCATTTCGACGTCGTCGGACGCGGGCTCGAGCAGGTCGAGCGTCGGCAGTTCGACGTTGAACGACGCGGGTGCGTGGAATTCGAACGCGTTCGGGCGCGGCGGGCGGGCTGGGGTATCGGCTTGGGCGGGGCCGGTTGCCTCGATTGGATGGGAGGCCGGTGCGCCGATCGGCGGGGCTGCCGGCGATGGCGGCGCGGAAACGACGGTTGCCGGCGTGGTCGGCAGGTTCGCGCCGGGGACGGTTGCCGCTAGCGGTGCCGTGGTCGGTGCTGCCGTCACGTCATGCGACATGGACCAGCCCGACGATGAGACGGCAGGGGCGGGCGATGTCGTGAACGTCTGAGTCGCGGCCGGGGCGGCGGCTGGGACGGACGCGATCGACGGAGCCTGCGTCGCGGTGGCCGCCCCGATGGACGTCAGCGGCCCGGCCGCGGCGACAGGCGCGCTGGCGATCGGGTGCGCTGGCGTGGCGGCGTCCGTGGTCGTCGGCGCGAGCGCGCTGAAGGACGTGAAGGACGTCGACGTCGCGGCGGACGCGGTTGGTGATACGGGCAGGCTGATTGGCGGCTGCGGAGCGACCGCGCCCGATGCGCTGAATGGAGCGAAGGTCGTCGTACCGGTCGACGTGGCTGCTGTGTCGACAGGAAATGCCGATGCCGACGGGGACGACGGCGCGGCGATCGATGTGGACGTGAAAGTCGCGGGCATCGCGGTAGCCGGCACCGGCGTTACGGGCGCCTGCGCAGTCGAACCGAACGTCGAAACCGATGCGCCAGTCGTCGACGGCATCACGGCAGGCGCATCGGTCGATGCAGGCGTCGAGGCGCGGGAAAGCGAACCGTCAGTCAGGTCCGTGGCACCGGCCGGCGATGCCGACGCGACGGAAGTAACGGGTGGTGCCGAGGCGGCCGGTTGCGACGGCGAAGCGGACGCCGTGCCGGTTACGCCGACGGGCGAAACTGCGGTAGCGACGGGCGCGATGTTCGATGCGGAGGCCGGCGCGGATGCGTGTGCAGTCGAGCCATGAGCCGTGCCGGTCAGCGGCGATGCATTGACGGCCGAAGCCGCCGAGGTTGCGGCGAACGGCTGAACCGCCGGCGATTTCGGCGGTTCAGCGGCAACGGTCGTTTGTGTCGCTGCGGGCGGTATCGTCGGCGCGGTCCAATATGTAGCGGGCGTCGCGCGTTGAGCGACCGCCGACAGCGGTGCCGCGGGTTCCGCCGCCTCGACCGGCTTGACGGCGTCCGGCACGTGATTCGATACCGCCGGTGCCGATGTTGCCGCAATCGACGTGGTCCCCGAAGCTGCGCTCACGGACGTTCCCGCGAGCGACGAAGCGGGCAGGGCAGCGAACGGAACGATGCCGTCGGCAGGCTTCGCGGCGGCGTGCGGATCGGCAGCCCCTTGAGGCACGCGGGCCGAAGCGGCGCGATCGATTGCGGACGCCGGTTGCGCGTCGGCGTGGTCGTCGATATCGACGGAGCCGGTCGCTTTGCCGGTGTCGAGGTCGCGAACCGCTGCGTCGCCTCCTTGTGTGAAGGCTGAATGCGCGGATTGCGGTCCCGCGGTGACTGCCGGCGGCTCGGCGATCGGGTTTCCGGTCGACACGTCGAGCGCCGGAACCGGCGCGCTGACGACATCTTCCCAAGGCGCGACGTCGATGGGTGCGTCGATCGACGGTGCTGCGACCCCGAATGCCGGCGCGGCGGGCGTAGCGTCGACGTGACGGATTGCGTCGTCGGCGCGATGCGAGAACGCGGCATCGTCGATGGCGGTATTCGACCGTGCGTTCGGTTCAGCGTCACCGAATGCAGGAGGGGACAAATCGCCAACCGGAGCCTGCGCGATGCCGGACTGCGCCGGCATGAAGGCGTCGAGCACGATCGGCGCGTTGTCGTCGTATGCGGGCGCGGCATCGTGTTCAGCCGGAGCATTGGCGCCCTGGGCTGCGATGCCGTGCGTCGCGGAGCCGAACGCATTCGACACGGTCGCCGATGCCGGCGCGGCCACGCTGCCGGCTGCGGCGGCGACACCGGCCACGGCAGCGGCTGCTGCCGCCGTGTGCGCTGCATCGCCGGACGGCGTGCCGCCCAGCGACGCCCATTGCGCGGTGCTGGCCTCGATCGAACGCAGCGTGTCGTGAACGCTCGGTGCGGGCGTAATCGGCGCCGCCGGCTTCTCGTTCCACGCATAGAGCGGCGCGCGCGCCGGCGCGGGCGGCGCCGGGCGGCGTCGTGCCGCGTCCGTCGAC
>NZ_BCPO01000071.1:0-37394 GCF_016586105.1 Burkholderia sp. E168m15 | reverse complement strand
GCGGCGCGCTCGGCTTCAGCCAGCCCGACGGCGCGACGGGTTCCGCAAGGGGGCGCGGCGGGGTCTTGCTGCGCGGCTTCGGCCGTGCCTGCGGATCGGGTTTCCACACTGTCGGGCGCGAATACCGGCCGTTCTGGCGCGGCGCCATCGAGTTGACGGTATGCGCGGTGGTCGGCTGCACGACGTCGTCGTCGCGATGCAATGCACTGCGCGGCAGGTCGGCGATCCCGCGCGCGTCGTCGTCGCCGCCGTCGCGCGACAGCTTGACGCCGAACGACGTGTCGACCCACGCGGCGAACTGCCGCCAGCCGATGCCGGTCAGCCACGGCAAGCCGGCGAAGAACAGCACGACCATCGCGACCGGCGTGCCGATCGGGCCGAGCACGTGGGCGAAGCCGGCGGAGAACGCATGGCCGAGCGCGTTCGTGTCGGGGCCCGACAGCGGGCTCGTCAGCGTGCAACTGGCGACGAATACCGCGGCGAAGCCGAGCCACAGGCGGATCGAGCCGCGGCCGGCAAGCCCGCCGCCGCCGGGCAGCATCGCCTGCACGAGACGCCAGAAGAGAAGGAGGAACCAGACGGCGGAGATGCCGAACCAGCCGAAGACAACCGTGTGCATGCTTTGAAACAGGAGTGGGGAGGGGCGCGCGGGGCGCGACCCGCCGAGTTTAACCGGCCGGCGAACAAGACTCTAACGCGGCGTGATTCCGATTCACGCCGCGCGACGCACGTGGGCGGCACATGCGCGTCGTGCGCCACGCGAAGGCGGTCGGTCGGCCTCCGCGCGCGCCGTGCATCAGGGGCTCCGGTGCGTGAACGTCAGCGTTGCGCCGGCCTGGGTCACGATCTGCAATTGCTGGGGCGCGCGCATCTGCACGCCGGTCTTGTCGACGTGGGCGAGCGCGTCGAGATACGCGGATTCGAGCTGGCCGCCGAGCGTGTTCGGGCAGGCCATCCGCGTGCCGGCGAGCGGGCCGAAGCTCAGCAGGCCGTTCTTGACCGCATAGGTGCCCATGTAGCGATTGCAGCCCGAGAACCCGCTCGCGCGCCGGATGCCCGACTCGGTCGACAGTGCGAGCTTGATCGGCTCGCCGTTGTCGCCGTGCGGGATCGCGCGTTGCGTGCCGTCGGCGTTCACCCAGCTGGTGAGTTCCCAACTCGTGTCGTCGAGCAACTGGACGGCGGCCGGGTTGTACGGGTCGGGCGCGGGGGCGGCGGAATCGGGATGGGTCGGCATCGTGCAGGCGGCGAGAAGCGTGGCAAGCGTCAACGCGCAAAGCGGCGCGCGCAACGGGCGAAGCAGGCCGGTGCGTGCGCGTGCGGCCGCGGACAGGTGGGACATGAGCCTCGTTCCTCTTCGGATTCTGATCAAGGCGTAAGAGTAACGCACCCGCCCCGCGGCAGGCGAGCCGACACTTCGCGCGCGAAAACGTTCGCAGCCCGCCCACGGGCCTCGCGCGACATGGCGCCGGGGGCGGCCAAACGGCCCAAACCGGCCCGGATGCCCGTGTTAACATCGAAGCCGTTTTCGTCCTCCAACAGAACCAGCGGGAAATCACATGCAGATCGGTCAGCGGCTCGGTACGCCGCTTTCACCCTCGGCCACGCGCGTCATGCTGCTCGGCGCGGGCGAGCTCGGCAAGGAAGTCATCATCGCGTTGCAGCGTCTCGGCGTCGAAGTCGTCGCGGTCGATCGCTATCCGGACGCGCCCGGCCATCAGGTCGCGCATCGCGCGCACGTGATCGACATGACGGACCCGGCCGCGCTGCGGGCGATCGTCGAGGCCGAGCGTCCGCACCTGATCGTCCCCGAGATCGAGGCGATCGCCACCGACGCGCTCGCGGCGATCGAGGCGGCCGGCCTCGCCGAGGTGATCCCGACCGCGCGCGCGACGCAGCTCACGATGAATCGCGAAGGGATTCGCCGGCTCGCGGCCGAGGAGCTCGGCCTGCCGACTTCCCCGTATGCGTTCGCCGATTCGTTCGAGGCATTCAGCGCGGCCGTCGCGAAGATCGGCATGCCGTGCGTCGTGAAGCCCGTGATGTCGTCGTCGGGCAAGGGGCAGTCGGTCGTGAAGACCGACGCCGACGTGAAACCCGCGTGGGACTACGCGATGGCGGGCGGGCGTGTGAACCACGGCCGCGTGATCGTCGAGGGCTTCGTCGATTTCGACTACGAGATCACGCAGCTGACCGTGCGCGCGATCGACCCGGCGACGCTCGACACGCGTACCTACTTCTGCGAACCGGTCGGCCACGTGCAGGTGGCGGGCGACTATGTCGAATCGTGGCAGCCGCAGCCGATGAGCGCGGTGGCACTCGAGAAATCGCGCGAGATTGCGCACAAGGTGACCGAGGCGCTCGGCGGGCGCGGCCTGTTCGGCGTCGAGCTGTTCGTGCGCGGCGACGACGTCTGGTTCTCCGAGGTGAGCCCGCGGCCGCACGATACGGGCCTCGTCACGCTCGCCTCGCAGCGCCAGTCGGAATTCGAGCTGCACGCGCGGGCGATTCTCGGGCTGCCGGTCGATCCGGCGCTCGGCACGCCGGCTGCGTCGGCGGTGATCTACGGCGGCCTCGACGAGCGCGGAATCGCGTTCGAAGGCGTGCGCGACGCGCTCGCGGTGCCGGGCGCGGACTTGCGCCTGTTCGGCAAGCCGGAAAGTTTTGCGAAGCGACGCATGGGCGTCGCGCTGGCAACCGGCGCGACCGTCGACGAAGCCCGCGAACGCGCGAAGCGCGCGGCCGCGGCCGTCCGGCCCGTGTCGGCGCGCTGACGGAACGAGGAGAGGACGATGGCGTCGAGAGCGTTGCGTATCGGAAAGCTGGGCGTCGCGCTGGCGCTCGTCGCGAGTCTCGCGGGCTGCGGCCTCGCGGCCGCGCCGTGCCGGGTGGCGTCGGCCGGACTCAAGATCGTGCCGCTCGTCGGCCATGTCGCCGCGGCGCCGACCGATGCGTGCGCGGATGTGATCGATCCCTGATTCCGGCAAGCCGCCGAGCCTCCCTATAAACAATAACCGCGCGCCCCGCGAGGGCGCGCTTTCCACCCGTCTCGTGAGAGGACCTGCATGATTCGCCAAACCCTCGCCGCGCTTGCGCTCGCCGGCACCGCCGTTTCCGTCGCGCATGCCGCGCAACTGACCGTCGAGGAGATCGACGCCGACGCGCGCCAGCAAACCGTCTACCAGTGCGCGAACCAGAAGCAGCCCGTGCGCGTGTCGTACTGGCTCGCGGGCAACGGCCAGAGCTTCGCGCTCGTGCCGGTCGACGGCAAGCAGATGCTGTTCGTCGATACGGTGTCGGCATCGGGCGCGCGCTACCAGGCCGGCCGCTATACGTGGTGGACGAAGGGCAAGGAAGCGACGCTGCGCGACGAGATCGCCGACCCGAAGTCGCCGCCGCTGCTGGGCGACTGCGCGCAGGTCGAGAAGAAAAAGAAGAAGGGCTGAGCGGCGGGCGCGATCGCGGAGCGTATTCATCCGTGTTGACCGCTGTCGGGCTGAAGGCTCGACACGCGGGTTGGCGGCGGGGCGTGCTGATGCGAGGCTCCCGGATCGAACCCTTAATCGAGTTCATCGGCCGATACGGATACCCCGATCGACCAACCGCCGGCCCGCACGGGCGGGAGCAGGGCCGCCGCGCGAACCGCCGTCGTGGCCGTTCGCGGCGTTGTCACGGACAGATTCCCGCACGGTGCTACAATACGGCCCTTTCCGCCGGCATTCGCGCCGAACGGAGTCCGCACGGTCTGGCGTCCAGCGTTCGCATTGAACCGGTCCCAAGCACCAGAGCGGCGCCGCGCGGCGCGCCGCGGCTCCGTCTATTTCCGAATTGTGATGAGCGCAGGCCCGGCCGGCCTGACGCACGATGTCCCCGCCGCGCCTTTTGAGCGAAACGCCACCATGTCCGATTCTGTCGCCAAGCCCGTCGACGCAACCTTCGATCAATTCGGCCTTGCCCCCGATATCCTGAAAGCCATTGTGGAGCAGGGCTATACGACGCCGACGCCGATCCAGGCGCAGGCCATTCCGGTCGTGCTCGCCGGCCGCGACGTCATGGGCGCCGCGCAAACGGGCACCGGCAAGACCGCGAGCTTCTCGCTGCCGATCATCCAGCGTCTGCTGCCGCAGGCCAACACGAGCGCGTCTCCGGCGCGCCACCCCGTGCGGGCGCTGATCCTCACGCCGACCCGCGAACTCGCCGACCAGGTCGCCGCGAACGTGCACGCATATGCGAAGCACACGCCGCTGCGCAGCGCGGTGGTGTTCGGCGGCGTCGACATGAATCCGCAATCGGCCGAACTGCGCCGCGGCGTCGAGATCCTGATCGCGACCCCGGGCCGCCTGCTCGACCACGTGCAACAGAAGACGGCGAACCTCGGCCAGGTGCAGATCCTCGTGCTCGACGAAGCCGACCGGATGCTCGACATGGGTTTCCTGCCCGATCTGCAGCGCATCCTGAACCTGCTGCCGAAGGAGCGTCAGACGCTGCTGTTCTCCGCCACCTTCTCGGGCGAAATCAAGAAGCTCGCGTCGACCTATCTGCGCAACCCGCAGACGATCGAGGTCGCGCGCAGCAACTCGACGAACGCGAACGTCACGCAGATCGTCTACGACGTCGCCGAAGGCGACAAGCAGGCGGCCGTCGTGCAATTGCTGCGCGATCGCGGCCTCAAGCAGGTGATCGTGTTCTGCAACAGCAAGATCGGCGCGAGCCGCCTCGCGCGCAATCTCGAACGCGACGGCGTGGTCGCGTCGGCGATTCACGGCGACAAGACGCAGATCGAGCGGATGCAGGCACTCGACGCGTTCAAGCGCGGCGAGATCGAGGCGCTGGTCGCGACCGACGTGGCCGCGCGCGGCCTCGATATCGCCGAGCTGCCGGCCGTGATCAACTTCGACCTGCCGTTCAGCGCGGAAGACTACGTGCACCGGATCGGCCGTACCGGCCGCGCGGGCGCGACGGGCGACGCGCTGTCGCTGTGCAGCCCGAACGAGCGCAAGCAACTCGCCGATATCGAGAAGCTGATCAAGCGTCCGCTCGACGTGCAGACGCTTACGATCGACAAGCCGGCACGCCAGCGTCACGACGAACGTGGCGGCGAGCGCAACAACAGTGAGCGCGGCGGCGAACGGGGTGGCGAACGCGGAGGTCGGCGCGATCGCGACGAGCATCGCGGTGCATCGGGCCGCCGCTCGGGCAGCACCGAGCGCGGCAGCCATCATCGCCGCCACGAAGCGCCGGTCGACGATTTCTTCCTGAAGCCGTACGAGCCGTCGGCGTCGGCGAAGCAGCCGGACGATGCGCAGCCCGCGCAGCAGCCCGAGAAGAAAGGGCCGAAGCGCCAGGTTGCCGCGCTGCTCGGTGGCTTTGGGATGCCGCGCAAGCCGTCGGCGTAAGCCGGACGGAGCGGCGGGGCGGCGTGTGAGCGCTGCCGGACAAGCGGGTGCATGCGATGAGCATGTGCCCATTTTTCATTGGGCGACGTGATCGGGGCGGTGTGCAGCAGGGAGTATCGCTTGACGCGCAGGGGAGGGACTTTCGACACCGAGTCGTCAGCCGGCGTGGCGCTCAGGCTTCCGTCATGCTTTCATGCGAGCGGATGCAACGCTCGCGGAGGCCGGCGCGTAGTCGGCACGGGCCGGTGTCCTGCAAGCGACTCAACCGGCGCGCGGCCCGAAGCGACGCGCCCACGCATCGGTCGCGGCCGTGTAGAACGCGTCGAGCGTCCCGCCCGGCAGATCGCCATCGTTGGCCAGGCCGAGATGCGCGGCCGCAGCCTGCAGCGCGGGCAGCGGATCGTTGCGTTCGAGCGCTGTCGCGCCCGTCTGCTTGCTGAGCTTTTCGCCGTTCGCATCGACGACGACCGGCACGTGCAGGTACTCGGGCGTCGGCACGCCGAGGCAGCGCTGCAGGTAGATCTGGCGTGCGGTCGAGTCGAGCAGGTCGGCGCCGCGTACGACGTGCGTGATGCCGGCATCGGCATCGTCGACGACGACCGCGAGCTGATACGCCCACTGGCCGTCCGCGCGTTTCAGCACGAAGTCGCCCACTTCGGCCGCGAGGTTCTGCGATTGCGTGTGCTGCCAGCGGTCGGCGAACGTGACGACCGCGTCGCAGCCGTCCGGCACGCGCAGCCGCCATGCGCGTGCGGGCTTGCCGTGCAGGCCGGTGCGACAGGTGCCCGGATACGCGAGCGTCGTGTGGCGTTCATGGGCGGCGCGCAGTGAATCAGCGATCTCCTTGCGCGTGCAGCCGCACGGATAGACGAGCCCCGCCGCGACGAGCTGCTCGAGCGCGGCCGTGTACGCCGCGTCGCGCGTGCTTTGCCAGACGGGCGGCTCGTCGGGCGTCATGCCGAAATGCGCGAGCATCGCGAGGATGTCGTCGGCCGCGCCGGGCACCGTGCGCGGGCCGTCGAGATCCTCGATGCGCACGAGCCATGTGCCGCCGTGCGCGCGTGCGTCGAGCCAGCTTGCGAGCGCGCCGACCAGCGAGCCGAAGTGCAGCGGGCCGGTGGGCGAAGGCGCAAAGCGGCCGCGATAGCCGGGGTTCATCGGCGGTGCGCGGTGCGATGCGCCGTTACGCGGCGCTGGCGGCCTGCGCGCAGGCGGGGCACGACTTGCCGGGCACGTAGCTCGGCGATTGTTGCGCTTCCGGCGTGACGACCGCACGGCACGCGAAGCACGTGACGTTCTCGGTGGGCTGGAGCTGCGGGTTCAGCGCGGTGCGGTAGTCGAACACGAAGCAGTCGCCGTGATAGTGCGCGCCGCCGACTTCCTCGAAGTACTTCAGAATGCCGCCTTCGAGCTGGTACACGTTGTCGATGCCGATTTCCTTCATGTGGATCGCGGCCTTTTCGCAGCGGATACCGCCGGTGCAGAACGACACGACCGTCTTGCCTTCGAGATCGGCGCGGTTTGCGTCGATCACTTCCGGGAATTCGCTGAACTTGTCGATCCGGTAGTCGAGCGCGTTGTCGAACGTGCCGACGTCGACTTCGAACGCGTTGCGCGTGTCGAGCATCACGACCGGGCGGCCCGCATCGTCGTGGCCGCGGTCGAGCCACGCCTTCAGCGTGCGCGCATCGACGAACGGCGCGCGGCCGAGCTCCGGCTTGATCGCGGGCTTCTTCATCGTGATGATCTCGCGCTTCAGGCGCACGAGCATGCGGCGGAACGGCTGCGAGTCGGACAGGCTTTCCTTGAACTGCAGCGTCGCGAACTTGCCCTCGAACAGCGGATCGTGGCGGATGTACGCGATGAACGCGTCGGTGGCTTCGCGCGTGCCGGCGATGAACAGGTTGATGCCTTCCGGCGCGAGCAGGATCGTGCCGCGCAGGCCGAGTTCGTTGCAGCGGGCGGTGACGAGCGGGCGCCATTGCTCGTTCGCGTCGAGCGATACGAAGTGGTAGGCGGCGAGGTTGACGATGGTCATGATGGTCCGACGGGAAAACGGCCGCACGGCGGCCCGCAAAAAAGGGTGCGAAGCCGGGGCGTTGATTCGAAAAACCGTATTATCCCGCAAACGGCGCGGGCATCGGTACCTGGCCGATCGGCCAACCGCGCGACGCGTCGCCGCGTGCATCGGCCGAACGGCCAAAGCGGGCATTTTTTGGGCAGCTTGCGCGGCGGGGCGGCTACAATAGCGCCCATGTCAGATCCTCGCTTCGTCCATCTTCGCGTCCACTCCGAATTCTCGATTGCCGACGGCATCGTGCGCATTGACGACATCGTCAAGGCGGCGGCCGCGGACGGTCAGGGCGCGCTCGCGCTCACCGATCTCGGCAACGCGTTCGGCCTCGTTCGTTTCTACCAGGAAGCCCGCGGCAAGGGCATCAAGCCGATCGCCGGCTGCGACGTCTGGATTGCCAATCCGGACGACCGCGACAAGCCGTCGCGGTTGCTGCTGCTGGTCAAGGACAAGGTCGGTTACCTGAATCTCTGCGAGCTGCTGTCGAAGGCGTGGCTCACGAACCAGTACCGCGGCCGCGCGGAACTCGACGCGAGCTGGCTCGACGGCGAGCTCGCGCAGGGGCTGCTCGCGCTGTCGGGCGCGCAACAAGGCGATATCGGCCTTGCGCTGGCTGCGGGCAACGAAGAAGCCGCGCGCCGTCACGCCGAGCGCTGGGCGCGGGTGTTTCCGGGCGGCTTCTACATCGAGCTGCAGCGTTACGGCCAGCCGGGCGCCGAGGCGTACATCCAGCAGGCGGCGGCGCTCGCCGCGTCGCTGAAGCTGCCGGTCGTCGCGACGCACCCGACGCAGTTCATGACCGACGACGATTTCACCGCGCACGAGGCGCGTGTGTGCATCTCGGAAGGCGACATCCTCGCGAACCCGCGGCGCCAGAAGCGTTTCACGACCGACCAGTATTTCCGCACGCAGGACGAGATGGCCGCGCTGTTCGCCGACCTGCCGTCGGCGATCGCGAACACGGTCGAGATCGCGAAGCGCTGCAACCTGAAGCTCGAGCTCGGCAAGCCGAAACTGCCGCTGTTCCCGACGCCGGACGGCATGTCGCTCGACGACTACCTGGTCCAGTTGTCGAAGGAAGGGCTCGAGGCCCGTCTCGCGCAGTTGTATCCGGTCGAGGCCGAGCGCGACGCGCAGCGCGACACGTACTACAAGCGCCTCGAGTTCGAGTGCGGGACCATCACGAAGATGGGCTTCCCCGGCTACTTCCTGATCGTCGCGGACTTCATCAACTGGGCGAAGAACAACGGCGTGCCGGTCGGCCCGGGCCGCGGCTCGGGCGCCGGCTCGCTGGTCGCGTACGCGCTCGGCATTACCGATCTCGATCCGCTGCGCTACAACCTGCTGTTCGAGCGCTTCCTGAACCCGGAACGCGTATCGATGCCCGACTTCGACATCGATTTCTGCCAGCACGGCCGCGATCGCGTGATCCAGTACGTGAAGGAGAAGTACGGCGCGGACGCCGTCTCGCAGATCGCCACGTTCGGCACGATGGCCGCGAAGGCGGCCGTGCGCGACATCGGCCGCGTGCTCGACCTCGGCTACATGTTCACCGACGGCATCGCGAAGCTGATTCCGTTCAAGCCCGGCAAGCATGTGACGATTGCCGACGCGATGAAGGAAGAGCCGCAGTTGCAGGAGCGCTACGACCACGAGGACGAGGTTCACCAGCTGCTCGACCTCGCGCAGCGCGTCGAGGGTCTCACGCGTAACGTCGGGATGCACGCCGGCGGCGTGCTGATCGCGCCCGGCAAGCTGACCGATTTCTGCCCGCTGTACACGCAGGGCGACGAGGGCGGCGTGGTCAGCCAGTACGACAAGGACGACGTCGAAGCCGTCGGCCTCGTGAAGTTCGACTTTCTGGGCCTCACGACGCTGACGATCCTCGACTGGGCCGAGCGCTACATCCGCCGCCTCGACCCGTCGAAGGCCGACTGGTCGCTCGCGCAGGTGCCGCTCGACGATCCGGCCTCGTTCCAGATCCTGAAGAAGGCGAACACGGTCGCGGTGTTCCAGCTGGAAAGCCGCGGGATGCAGGGCATGCTGAAGGATGCGCAGCCCGACCGCTTCGAGGACATCATCGCGCTCGTGTCGTTGTACCGTCCGGGCCCGATGGACCTGATTCCGAGCTTCTGCGCGCGCAAGCACGGGCGCGAGAAGGTCGACTATCCGGACCCGCGCGTCGAACCCGTCCTGAAAGAGACCTACGGCATCATGGTCTATCAGGAGCAGGTGATGCAGATGGCGCAGATCATCGGCGGCTACTCGCTCGGCGGCGCCGATTTGCTGCGTCGCGCGATGGGCAAGAAGAAGCCCGAGGAGATGGCCAAGCACCGCGAGATCTTCGCCGAGGGTGCGGCGAAGAACGGCCTCACGCGCGAGAAGTCCGACGAGATCTTCGACTTGATGGAGAAGTTCGCGGGCTACGGCTTCAACAAGTCGCACGCGGCCGCGTATGCGCTGCTCGCGTATTACACCGCGTGGCTGAAGGCGCACCATCCGGCCGAATTCATGGCGGCCAACATGACGCTCGCGATGGACGACACCGACAAGGTGAAGATCCTGTTCGACGACTGCGTCGTGAACAACCTTGCCGTGCTGCCGCCGGACATCAACCAGTCGCATTACCGGTTCGAGCCGGTCGCGGAAGCCGACGGCAAGCGCTCGCGCACGATCCGCTACGGCCTCGGTGCGGTGAAGGGCAGCGGCCAGAACGCGATCGAGGAAATCCTGCGTGCGCGCGAGGAAAAGGCGTTCACCGACCTGTTCGACTTCTGCGAACGGATCGACCGGCGCGTCGTCAACCGCCGCACGGTCGAGGCGCTGATCCGCGCCGGCGCGTTCGATTCGCTGAACCCGAACCGTGCGCAGCTGATCGCGTCGGTGCCGCTCGCGATGGAGGCGGCCGACCAGGCCGAAGCGAACGCAATGCAGGCCGGCCTGTTCGACATGGGCGCCGAGTCGCCGCATGCGCATGCGCTCGTCGACGAGCCCGCGTGGGACGACAAGCGCCGCCTTCAGGAAGAAAAGGCCGCGCTCGGCTTCTACCTGTCCGGCCACCTGTTCGATGCGTATCGCGACGAAGTGCGCCGCTTCGTGCGGCAGAAGGTCGGTGATCTGAAGGAAGGGCGCGACAAGCTCGTCGCCGGCATCATCGCGTCGCTGCGCACGCAGATGACCCAGCGCGGCAAGATGCTGATCGCGCTGCTCGACGACGGCACGGGCCAGTGCGAGATCACGATCTTCAACGAACAGTTCGAGGCAAACAAGGCGCTGTTCAAGGAAGACGAGCTGCTGATCGTGCAGGGGCAGGCGCGCAACGACGCATTCACCGGCGGCATTCGCTTCACGGCCGATACCGTGATGGATCTCGAACGCGCGCGCAGCCGCTACGCGCAGGCCGTGCGGTTGACGATGAACGGCAACGCCGACGCGCTCGCGCTGCGCCGCGTGCTCGAGCCGCACGTGTCGAAGGACGATCCGGCCGCCGCGAACGTAGTCGACGCGCCCGCGCCGCGCGGCGGCGGCCGCGATGGCGGTCGGCGCCCGCCGCCGCCGCTGCCGAACGGGCTTGCGGTCCAGATCCACTACAGCAACGCGCGCGCGCAAGGCGAAATGCGTCTGGGCGACGCGTGGCGCGTGAAACCGAGCGACGTGCTGCTGGCGGAGCTGCGTGCGGCGTTCGACGGCAGCGTCGTCGAAATCACGTACTGACCGCGCGCTGTTTCGACGGCTGTCGCGCATAGGCGGCCCGTCGCATCGCCATCGTGCGGTGCGGCGGGCCGTTTTGACGTCGTCCAAGGGTAATCGGGCGCTTGGGCTTGCCCTCCGGACGCTATACAATCCCGCGCTAACCGTCCGAACGCGGCGCCTGCCGCGGGTTCGCACGGCGAGCGGCGCCGGCAGTGCGCGCGTAAACAGGGGCGGATCGATGCGGCGTGCGGCGACCTGCGGCAGGGCAGGCCCGCGGATCAGGATGCCGTGGAACGGCCCGCCGCGACGATAAAAACGGATTGTCACCACATGACCATGGCCAATGGGAACCCGACGCAGCGGATCCTCGTGATCCGGATTGATTTTCTGGGCGACATGCTGTGCACGACGGCGTTTCTCCGCGCGCTGAAGGCGCGCTGGCCGGGCGCGGAGCTACATGTGGTCGCGAACCGCTACAACGCGGCCGCGCTGGCCGGAAACCCGGACGTGCACACGATCCACACCTACGTGTACAGCCGCCAGTGCGAGCGCAACGACCGTCCCGGGCGGATGCGCGCATTCTTCGACCGGCTGCGACTCGTGCGCCGCCTGCGCCGCTTGCGGTTCGACCTCGTGATCGTGCCGAACGGCGGCATGCATCGCAGCAGCATGCAGTTCGCGCGCCAGCTTCGCGCGAAGGATTGCCGCTGGCACGATGCCGAGACCGAATTCGACGATCGCAAGCCCGAGCATGTCGCGCAGCGGCCGATGTGCCACGAGGCGTTGTCGGGTTTCCGCTTGGTGCCCGAACTCGGCTGCGCCGATCTCGATGGTCTCGAACTGTCGGTCCATCCCGATCGTGCGCGGCAGGAAGCGTGGCATCGCCTGCTCGGCGCGCGCACGAAGCCGCGCGTCGGGCTGTTCGTGTCGAACAAGGCGGTCGAGCGCCGCTGGCCCGCCGACCGCTGGCGCGACCTCGGCGAGCGGCTTGCCCCCGTCGCGGATGTGATCGTGTTTCGCGATCCGGCCATCGGTCAGGCCATCGAGGGCGAGGGATGGCGCGACGTGAATGCGCGGCATGTCGCGCCGTCGTCGGTCGCCGATCTCGTGGCGGCCGCGAGCCTGCTCGATGCAATCGTCTCGGCCGACAGCGCGCCCGTCCATCTTGCGTCGGCGCTCGGCGTACCGGTGGCCGCCCTGTTCGAGGACCGTCCCGAGAAATACCTGCGCTGGCATCCGATAGGCGTGCCGCACGTGATCCTGCGCGCGGGTCGGACCGTCGATGCGATCGGTGTCGATGCGGTCGAGCGTGCGGTGCGCCACCTGCTGTCGCAGGCCGGCCAACGCGACGAAGCGCCGGCCGCCGCGGCGCGCGTGCAGCCGGCCGCCGCCACGGCGCCCACGATCGCGACGATCGCTTCGTAGCGCGGCACGAACGGCCCGCTCGCGTACCGCGCGACACGTCACGATCGGGCCGCATCGTGGCCGCTTCCATCGCCGGCGCGCGACGCCGCGCCGGCTGCTGCAAAATCCTGTACATTGCCAGCCTTGTTCAGCCAGCCAGACGATCGCCGTGGCCCTGTTTTCTTCCGCCCGTCCGCCCAGAACCATTCTCGTTGCCGCGCCGCGCCGTATCGGCGACGTACTGTTGACGACCCCGCTCGTACGGTCGCTGAAGGCCCGCTGGCCGGACGCGCAGATCGACATGCTGGTGTTTCGCGGCACCGAGGGCGTGCTCGAGCACAATCCGGACGTGCGGCGCGTGATCGTGGTCGCGCAGCGCGCGGGATTTGGCGAGCGGCTACGCGATGCGCTGTCGATGTGGCGCCGCTACGATCTCGCATGCGCGGCGCTGAGTTCCGACCGGCCGCGTTTCTATAGCTGGTTCGCCGGCCGCAAACGGGTCGGCCTCGTCGACCCGAATCGCGTCACGTGGCTGACGCGGATGATGCTGAACGGGATCGCGATCAATCACCACGAATCTGCCCATACGGTCGTCAGTACGCTGGCACTCGCGCCGGTGCTCGGCATCGAGCCGGTGTCCGAGGTCGTCGCGCCCGGCATCGGCGATGATCCGGCGCGGCGCGCGCGTTTCGACGCGTGGCTCGCCGAGTCGCCGGCGATCCGCGCCGGCAAGCCGCTGGTCGTGCTGCATCCGTATCCGATGTTCCGTTACAAGCAATGGCGGCTCGACGGCTGGGTCGAAATGATCGGCTGGCTGCGCGAGCAGGGCTTCGCGATCGCGCTGTCGGGCGGCCCGGCCGACCGCGAGCGCGAGTATGCGGAGCAGGTCGCGACCGAGGCGGGTGGCGACGTGTTGAACCTGGTCGGCCGCCTGACGTTCGGCGAGAGCGCGGAGCTCGTGCGGCGCGCGCGGCTGTTCATCGGGCCCGACACCGGCGCGACGCACGTCGCGGCCGCGACGGGCACCGACACGATTGCACTGTTCGGGCCGTCCGACCCCGTGCGCTGGGGGCCGTGGCCGCAGCACTGGCCTGCGACCGAGAATCCGTGGGCGCTGCGCGGCTCGGGGCGGCACGCAAACGTGTGGCTGCTGCAGGGGGACGGAGATTGCGTGCCGTGCCGCCACGAAGGCTGCGAGCGTCACGTCGACAGTCGCAGCGACTGCCTCGTCCATCTGGATGCGCAGCGCGTGAAGGCCGCGGCAGCCGAGATGTTGGGGCTGAATCCGCCGGGTCCGGCCGACGTCATCGTCGACACGTCGCGGCTGCGCCGTGCCGGGGCCGACTGACCCGCGCCTTTCTTCGTCAGCAGGAGTTTGTTTCGCGGAGCGCCGCGCGGCTCTCAGGCATCGACGGGGCGGATGTCCGCCGCCGCCGAACCGGGTGGGCGGGCCGCGGAACGTAGGCAGGCGTGCGTTACACGCTGCGCCGGATCGCCGACGTTTCGCGCGGCAGTGCTTCGCTGCGTTCGCCGCAACCGAGCAGGATGCCGGCCAGCAGCACGATCAGGTGCCCTTCGGCGAAATCCAGCAGCAGCGAATTCGCGAGACTGCCGATCGCGAAGATCGCGAGCCACGCGAGCAGCAGGTGTCGCGAGCGCGGATCGAGTGCGCGGCTGCCGCGCGCGATCTGCACGATCAGGTTGACGAACAGCAGCAGGCCGACCGTGCCGAGCTGCACGGCCATCAGCAGATATTCGTTGTGCGGGTTCGACGTGAGCTGGCCTTCGGCGGCCGTCTTGCCGGCCGTGAGCTTCTCGAATTCGGATTCGAGGCCGCCCGCGCCGTAACCGATCACGGGGCGCTGGCGATATAGTTCGCCCCCCTTCTTGTACCACTCGAGGCGCAGGCCGGTTGACGTGGCCGCATCGCTCTGCCGGTATTGCTGCACTTCCGTCACGACCTTCGTCAGCCGGCCGTTGTGAACCGTGCATGCAGCCACCACGAGCGCGACGCCCGCCAGTACGAGCGTGCCGGCGGCGAGCCCTGCACGCAGTGCGGACTGCCGGCGCAGCAACAGCACGAAACGTATCGCGACGACGAGGATCAGCAACAGCGCGATGACCTGTCCCGTGCGTCCCTGCAGCATCACGAACACGTTGACGAGCGACCACACGGCGATGCCCGCATAGGCGACACGGGACAGCCGCGTGCGGGTCGCCAGCGCGAGATCAGCCGCCTGGTAGAAGAGCAGCGCGCCGAACATGCCGGCCGCAATGTGGTTCTTGAACACCCAGGCGCGCGACAGCGGCAACTGGGTCGCATGCGCCGGCCCGATCGCGGTGAGCCCGAGGTAGTTGGTGGTCGACAGCAGCAGAATCACGCACAGCGTACCGAACCAGCAGCGCCGCACGATCGGCGCCCAGTTCGAATGACGGAACGCGAGCACGGCGAACGGCAGCAGCAACAGCTTGTCGTACTTCGCGACCCAGTTCCACGCCTTGTCATGCGGCGCGACCGTATAGGTGACGCTCACGGCCAGCGCGGCCAGAATCAGCAGTGCCGCGAGCGAAGCCGGGTCGGTGACGAACGAGCGCAGGTCGCGCCAGAATTCGGGAGAGATCACGAGCGCCACGGCGAACAGCCCGCAGAACACGTTGGTCAGCGCCGTCGAGACGGGCACCATGCAGAGCGCGGCGACGGCGAAGGCGCGGGCGGCGGTCAGGCGCCGCGTGGCGGGAGCGGAAAACGAAAGCATCGGAACCTGTCGTATGGACGAATGCGGCTCGCGGACATCGTGCACCGTGCCGCGTCGCGCATCCCGGCGAGAGAGCCGGGACGAACGGCGCAGTATACGCGAAGCAGGACGGCTTTCCGTGCGGTTTTCGGGGCCGGATCAGCTGAATGCGCGCTTGATCCGCGAGCGCAACAGCGCGCGTTTGAGGCGGCCTTCCACAGCCGGCGTATCGAGCGCGATCTGCGTGCCGACCGGCTCGCCGCGATGCAGGTAGTAGCGGTCGAACGTCGCCTGGGTCATGCCCCATTTGTTCAGGAACTGGCGGCGGCCGTCGTTCTTGACGATCTTGCCGGTGCTCTTCTGCTGGAAGTGGTACACGAGGCTGTCGCCGACGCCGACGAAGATCCGGCACCCGGCGTCCCAGAATTTCATCGAGAAGTCGTTGTCGCTGCTCATGCCCGGCGACAGCTCGCTGCTGTAGCCGCCGATGCGGTTCCACCAGTCGCGGTGCACGAGCGTCGGCGGCCAGGTCGAGCCGAGCCAGTCCGGGCGTGCCAGCTTCGGGGTCGCGGCGACCAGGCCGGCCGCGTCGAATTGCTCGGCGTCGCGGCCGAAATTGCTGACAACCACGCACGGATTGCGCGTGTCGACCGGCTCGATCATCGTGCCCGACAGCATGAACAGGTCGGTCGGCATCTGTTCGATGTGGCGCACGAGCGCCGTGTCCCAGCCCGGGCAGCAGAACATGTCGTCGTTCATGTAGACGACGTAGTCGCGCGTGGCCCGCGCGGCGGCCAGGTTGACCGCATGGCAGATGCCGATGTTGGCCGGCGACGCGGTGTGCTCGATCCCTTCGTGGCGCACCCAGTCGAGCGTGCCGTCCGAGCCGTCGTTCACGTGCACGATGATCTGGTGGTCGTACGCGGAGTGCCGGCGCAGGCTGTCGACGACGAGCTTGAGGTACGGCAGGTTGTTCCAGGTCGGAATGATGATGGAGAACATGGTGGTCGGAATCGGTGGTCGTCGTGGCGCGCGGCGCAGCCGCTCGGGCGGGTACGCGCGGTGCGCGCAACCCGGCATTGTAACGCCGGGCGGCCGTGCGCCGGGCGCTCGCCCAGGGCACGTTCGCAAGCCCGTTATTGGCGTGAACAGGCCCTAGCGTACCGGTTCGTGACCGAGCTTCAGGAAGCGGTAGTACACGGTTTCCGCGTTGAACACCGCGATCATGAAGCCCGCGCGACCGTCGAGGAACCCGCGCCGCAGCACGTAAGTGCGCACGAACGCCCACGCGCCGCGGCCGAGCGCCTTGCCGAAGCCGCCGCGCTGACCGGCCGCGCGGCGCTGGCGCGCGCCGGCCGTCGAATACGCGTCGAGCTTGCGCACGACCGTTTCGAAATCCTCGTACGAGTAGTGCATCAGCTTGCCGGCCAGGCGCTGCGCGGCCGTATCGAACACGAGGCGCTCGTGCACGAGGTCGTCCGAGAACCGCGCGGTGCCGCGCCGGAACAGCCGCGGCACCCAGTCCGGATACCAGCCGCTGTGATGGATCCACTGGCCGCAGAAGCTCGACAGCCGGTCGAGCGCATAGACCTGCGCGGCCGGCGCGCGGATCGCGTCGCGGATCGAGCGCGCGAGTTCCGGCGTGACGATTTCGTCGGTATCGAGCGACAGGATCCAGTCGGTGCCGAGCGCGTCGAGCGCGCGGTTCTTCTGCGGGCCGAAGCCCGGCCAGTCGCGCTCGACGATCACGCGTGCGCCGTGCGCCTGCGCGATCGCGACGGTATCGTCGGTGCTGCCGCCGTCGACGACGACGACATCGTCGGCGAACGACAGCGCATCGAGACACTGCGCGAGTCGCGCGGATGCGTTGAGGGCGATGAGGGCGACGCCGAGGGTGGGTTCAGCCATGAAATCGTCGGAAAGGCGGAGAAAACGGTGAGCGGCAGTATACCTGCGGCCCGGCCGGCGGCCGTCTCGACAACGGCCGTGCCGGCGAGGGCGGTACAGCTATAATGTTGAGCCCTTTTCGGCACCCGCCCGACAGGGGCGCACACCCGGGCGGCCACGTGCCGGGCGCCGCATCGCGGCTCAAGAAGGATTGCCTTGGAAACCCAGAACACTCTTCGCAAACCGATGGACGGCACCGGCACCTCGCCGATGACGGTCCTCAAGCGCCTGTGGCCGTACATCCGGCCGCTCATCGGCATCGTGGTGCTCGCCGTGGTGACGATGGGCGTCGTCGCGGCCACCGAGGCCGGTATCCCGGCCCTGCTCAAGCCGCTGCTCGACCACGGCTTCGGCTCGCACGGCAGCGACAGCGCGAAATGGTACGTGCCGATCGCGGTGATCGGGCTCGCGCTGGTGCGCGGCGTGTCGCAGTACACATCGAATTACCTGCTCAACTACGTATCGAACCGCATCCTGCTGCAGCTGCGGCTCGAGATGTTCCAGCGGATGATCCATACCGGCGCGTCGTTCTTCCAGCGCGAAACCGCGAGCACGGTGATCAACGCGATCGTGTTCGAGGTCAACCAGATCCTGTCGGTGCTGACGGGCGTGATGGTCACGCTCGTGCGCGATTCGCTGACGGTGATTTTCCTGCTCGGCTACCTGTTCTATCTGAACTGGCGGCTCACGCTGATCGTCGCGGTGATCCTGCCGGGCATCGGCTGGCTCGTCAGCAAGATCAACCGCCGGCTGCGCCGCCTGAACCGCGAGCACCAGACGCTGACCAACGAGCTGTCGTACATCGTCGAGGAGACGGTCGGCGGCTACAAGGTCGTCAAGGTGCACAACGGCGAAGCGTACGAGATGGACCGCTTCACGACGATGAGCAAGCGCCTGCGCGGCTACGCGATGCGCATGACGATCTCGGGCGGCCTCGCGCAGCCGCTCACGCAGTTCCTCGCGTCGATCGCGCTCGCGGTCGTGATCACGATCGCGGTCGTGCAGTCGTCGAACGACCAGACGACGGTCGGCGGTTTCGTCGCGTTCGTCACGTCGATGCTGCTGGTGATCTCGCCGCTCAAGCACCTGATCGACGTCAACCAGCCGCTGCAGCGCGGGATGACGGCCGCCGAGCTGATCTTCGGGCTGATCGACGAGCCGGCCGAGCCGCAGGGCGGCGGGCGGCCGCTGTCGCAGGCGCGCGGCGAGATCGAGTTCCGCGCCGTGTCGTTCGACTACGGCGCGGCCGAACGGCCGACGCTCGACCGTATCTCGTTCAAGGTCGCGCCCGGCGAAATGATCGCGCTGGCCGGCCCGTCCGGGAGCGGCAAGACGACGCTCGTGAACCTGCTGCCGCGCTTCTTCGACCCGACGGACGGCACGATCCTGGTCGACGGCGTGCCGGTGTCCGACTACGATCTCCACGCGCTGCGCAGCCAGATGGCGATGGTCAGCCAGGACGTCGTGCTGTTCAACGACACGATCGCCGCGAACGTCGCCTACGGGCAGACACCCGACCGCGCACGCGTGCAGGCCGCGCTCGAGGCCGCGAACCTCGCCGATGCGGTCGCCGCGATGCCCGACGGGCTCGATACGCTGGTCGGCGGCAACGGGATGCGGTTGTCCGGCGGCCAGCGCCAGCGACTCGCGATTGCGCGCGCGATCTACAAGGACGCGCCGATCCTGATCCTCGACGAAGCGACGTCGGCGCTCGATTCGGAGTCGGAGCGCCACGTGCAGGCTGCGCTCGAGCGGTTGATGGAAGGCCGCACGACGCTGGTGATCGCCCACCGGCTGTCGACGATCGAGCGCGCGGACCGCATCCTCGTGCTCGAGGCCGGCAAGATCGTCGAGGAGGGCAGCCACGACGAACTGCTGCGCCACGGCGGCCTCTACGCGCACCTGCACCGGATCCAGTACCAGCAGCAGGCGGCGTGACGCGCGCTCATGCGGCCGCGATGCCGTGTGCTAGTCTTCATCGGGCAGTCCCGGTCGTTTCTTGTTCGACGTGATACCACGGAGGGAAGGACAATGAAGAGGATGCACGGCATGATGCTGGCCGCATGGATCGCGGCCGGCTGCGCCGCCACCGCGGCGATGGCGCAGGATCACGGCAACCACGACAATCGCGATGACCGCGGCGGCCACGGCATGCAGCGCGGCCATGGCCCGAAACACGTGCCGCCCGGGCAGGCGAAGCATCGCGACGACGACGTACCGCCGCGCTGGGCCGACGGGCCGCGCCGCGACTGGCATAAGGGCGACCGGCTGCCGGACGAATTCCGCGATCGTCAGTACGTGGTCGACGACTGGCGCGGCTACCGCCTGAGTCCGCCGCCGCGCGGCTATCACTGGGTCGGTGTCGGCGGCGACTACCTGCTCGTGCAGATCGGCTCGGGCATCGTGCTGCGGGTCGGTCCGTAACCGGGGCCGTCGCGCGGTCCGTCACCCGGTCCATCACCGTGACGCCGCTTTCCGAACGTTCATCCGGCTGCCGGGCGCGTCGCCCGGCGCCGCGTCACTTTGCCGCCGCGCGGCGGAACCAGCGCCGCTCGATTCTCGACATCACCCAGCACACACCCAGCGCGCACACCGTGCCGAGCGTCACTTCGCCGAACCGGATCAGCGGAACGTCCCACAGCGGGCCGTTGCCCGGAAACAGCAGCACGATCGTCGCGGTCACGCCGCCGAGCCGCGCGGCGCTGCCGATGTTCAGGCACCAGCAGCAGACGATCACGACCGCGACCGTGATCGCATACGCGACGAGGCGATCGCCGCCCAGCGCCGCGCCGGCGAAGCCGAGGAGGCCGCCGACCATCGCGCCGATGAACTGGTCGCGCGACAGCGACATCGTGTCCGAGTAGTTGTGCTGCGTGACGGCGATCGCGGTGATCGCCGCCCACACGGCCTGCTCGCTATGCATCGCGCGGCCGATCGCATACGCGAGGCACGCGCCGCAGACGGCCTGCAGCGCCATCAGGCCGCCTTGCGCGAGCCGTTCGCTGAATGACAACCCCTTGAACAGATCGAAGATCGACTGCTGGATCTGCTGGCGGGCTTCGTTGAGAGTCCTGATCGTATCCATCGTGCATCGGCCAAGAAGCGGGTAGCGGGCGGCGCGCCGCCGTCAATGCGCCTGTTCGGGCGACGCGGCCGCCGGTTCGTCGGCCGTCGCATCGCCGTTCTCGACGCGCGTTTCGGGCATCACGAGCCAGACCAGCAGCACCGCGAGCGCGCCGGCGGCCGCGAGCCCGAAGAAACTGACCGCGTTGCCGAAGTGGTCGGCGACGTAGCCGGCCACGGCCGTGCTGAGCGTCGCGCCGATCCCGGCCGCGAGCCCGAACAGCCCGATACACAGGTTGTAGCGGCCCTTGCCGCCCGCGACGTCGGCCGCGATCAGCGGCAGCATCACGCCGAACACGGCCGCGCTGATGCCGTCGAGCATCTGCACCGGCACGAGCAGGTACGGGCTGCTGACGCCGGCGAACAGCAGCGCGCGCACCGGCAGCGCGGAGAAGCCGAGCAGCAGGATCGGCCGGCGCCCCCAGCGCTGCGCGGAGCGGCCGACCCACGGCGACAGCATCGCGACGATCGCCTGCGGCACGATGATGCACGCGGCGATCACGAGCTGCACGTTCTCGCCCATCCCGGCCGTGACTTCGCCGGCCGCGAGGTTCAGCATCGCGGCGTTCGACAGGTGGAACAGCACGACGCAGGCCGCGAAGATCAGCATCCGGCGGTCGCGCAGCAGTTCGAGCAGCGTTTCGCGCTCGCCGGCTTCGTCGAGCTCGTCAGGCTTCGACGACTGCGGAATCACCTGGTGCGTCGGCTGGATCATCGCGAGCGCGAACAGCGCGGGCAGCGCCAGCACGGCGGTCAGCCAGAACACCGCGCGCGCGGAGAAGTATTCGCCGGTGAGCCCCATCAGGCCCGCCGCGACCGCACTGCCGATCGACGCCCAGCGCGCGTTGCGGCCGAGCCGGTCGCCGAGGTCGGCGCGACCGACGAGCGAGAACGAGATCGCGGCCATCGCCGGCACCAGCATGCAGCTTGCAAAGCCGTGGAACACCTCGGCGGCGATCACCGGCACGATCGTCGGGCTGGACGCGAGCAGAACCGCGGACAGGATGATGGCCGCGATCGCCCACGCGGCCGCGCCTTTCTTGTTCTTCAGCGCATCGACGGCCGCGCCGCCCGGCACCTGGCTGACCATCGCGCTGATCGTGCCGATCGACAGCACCATGCCGATCTCGCCCTGCGTCCACTTGTGCGACGCGAGGTAGGACGCGATGAACGGACCGAACCCGGTTTGAACGTTTGCAACGAAAAAGTTGAGCCAGTCGAGGGCCCGGAGACTGCGCACGCTGACGGAATGCTTGATCGTCATCGGGTAGCACTCGCAGACGAGGCCGGTGCGGCCGGGGCAACGGGCGGGAAGACCGCGACGATCGGCTTGTCGGCCGCGTACGGCGGCGAGGCCTTGATCTGGGCGTCGTTCAGGTCGAGCTGCGGGTGCAGCGCCTTGTCGCGCGTGACGAAGCGCAGCGCGCCCCAGCTCGCGGCGATCGAGCGGCGGTCGGTATTGACGAGCCCGCCGAGGTCGAGCACGACGGCCTGCGGCTGGGCGCCGCGGTCGATCAGCACGTCGACGATGCGGCCGATCTTCGTGCCGTTCGGGCGCTCGACGTCGCTGTCGAGCATCGGCAGTCGCGTCGCCGGCGACGCCGCGGCCGAGCCCGACAGCGGCACGGCCTTCGGCCGCGCGGACGGCGGCAGGTCGCCCGACGGCACGTCGAGCACGATCGGCTCCTGTTTGCCGCCCGGCGTGAAGCGGAACACGTTCCACGGGAAGATGACCTTGCGGTCGCCGATGCCCATGAAGCCTTGCAGGTTGACGATCATCTCGCGCGGCTTGCCGCTCGCGTCGACCACCATGTCGACCGCGCGGCCGACGACCTTGCCGTTGCGGCGCGCGACCTCGCTGTCGAGCAGCGCGTGGATCTGGGTGCGGTCGAGCGAGCGCGTCGCGACGATCGGCGGGGGCGGAGGCGGCGGCGGGGTCGGCGATTCGGGACGCTGCACGGGCTTCGGCCGCGTCACCTCGCGGTGCGGCTTCTTCGGCGCTTCCGGTTCCTCCGGTTGCGTCGGCGCGGGCACCGGCGGCATCGTCAGCGGCTCGCCGGCGGTCTCCTCGACAGGCTCGACGAGCGCCTCGCTGATCGGCGCGGGCGGGTTCTGGACAGGCAGTAGCCCGCAGCCGGACAGCAGCGCGGCGACGGCGAGAATCAGGAAGACCGTCGACGACGGCAACGACTTGCGGGATGCGGGAAACGGGAGTCCGCCGCTCATTGACACTCACTCCATGGGTCGGGGGCGGCCCGAGGGCACGCGGCTGGCGATGGATGGCGGGTGCGGGCGGCGCACCACGCGAGGTGAGAGTTTAACGTGTCTTGCTTTCAGGACCGACTTCGATGGCCTGTTGCAGGCCGACCGTCGGGAAAAGGAAGGGATCGGACGCGGGTTGGAGGCCCGGCTGCGGTGCCTGATCGACGACGATGCGGGCGCCGGCGCCGCTGCCGCGGGGCCCCTGGCTCAACGAGCCGAGGCCCGCGGACCGCGGCAACCGCGCCGCAACGCCTGCCGCAATCATGGCCATTCGGCGGACGCGGCGCAGGCGCGGCTGCTGTCTGAAACAGCGTGAAACCGGAAAATTAGGCGTCCGGATACCACGCGTCGGCGAATTCGCTGACCTGGACGTCCTTCAGTTCCGGACGGGCGGCCAGCCACCCGCGCACGAGTTCGCGGTCGGCGTCGGTCGTCGTGCCGCGCGGCGCGCCGGAGATCACGTACGCGCCGATGCCTTCGTCCGCGGACGCGACGGTCAGCAGCCCGTTCGCTTCGACGAAGTCGATGAACGCATCGATCAACTGGCCGCGCTCGAGGTCGGTCATTTCATTGCGGTAATGCGCGGTGGCGTTGAACGAGAGTTCCTGGAATTCGCCGATGTGGAGTTTCTTGCGCTGGCGGCGGTTGTGGCCTTGGCTCATGGTGTGTGGTGAATGCGAAAAGGGTCAATGAAAGGGCGGCGGCCGGCGCCGGCGCGGCATGCGCGAACGGCCCGGACGCCGCATCGGGGCGCCGCGCGGCGATGCCGGCGGCGGATGGGCGGAAGGTTACATCAGCACGATATCGTACTGCTCCTGGCTCAGATTCGACTCCACCTGCAGCGACACCGGCTTGCCGATGAAGTCGATCAGCATCGCCAGATGCTGCGACTCCTCGTCGAGGAAAAGGTCGATCACCTGCTGCGCGGCGATCACGCGAAACTCACGTGGATTGAACTGCCGCGACTCGCGCAGGATTTCGCGCAGGATGTCGTAGCACACGGTGCGCGACGTCTTCACCTGGCCCTTGCCCTGGCAGGTCGGGCACGGTTCGCACAGCACGTGCGCGAGCGATTCGCGCGTGCGTTTGCGGGTCATCTCGACGAGCCCGAGCTGCGAGAAACCGTTGACCGTCACGCGCGTGCGGTCGCGCGACAGCGCCTTCTTCAGCTCGGACAGCACCGCGTCGCGATGCTCGGCGTTCTCCATGTCGATGAAGTCGATGATGATGATCCCGCCGAGGTTGCGCAGCCGCAGTTGCCGCGCGATCGTATGCGCGGCCTCGAGGTTGGTCTTGAAGATCGTGTCGTCGAAGTTGCGCGCGCCGACATAGCCGCCCGTGTTCACGTCGATCGTCGTCATCGCCTCGGTCTGGTCGATCATCAGGTAACCGCCCGACTTCAGGTCGACGCGGCGCGACAGCGCGCGCTGGATCTCCGTCTCGATGTTGTACAGGTCGAACAGCGGCCGCTCGCCCGTGTAGTGATGCAGCTTCGGGCTCACGGCCGGCGTGAATTCGCCCGCGAATTCCGACAGGCGCTGGTACGTCTCGCGCGAGTCGACCTGGATGCGCGTCGTGTCGTCGTTCGCGAAATCGCGCAGCACGCGCTGCGCGAGATCGAGATCCTGATACAGCAGACTCGTCGCCGGTAGACGCTGCGCTTGTGCGACGATCGTCGCCCAGGTCTTGCGCAGGTACGTGACGTCGCCGGCCAGTTCGTCGGAGGTCGCATCCTCGGCGATCGTGCGCACGATGTAGCCGCCTTTCTCGTCCGGCGGGATCACGGCCGTCAGGCGCGCGCGCACGGCCTCGCGCTCGGCCTCGCTCTCGATTTTCTGCGAGATGCCGATATGCGGCTCCTGCGGCAGGTAGACGAGCGTGCGCCCCGCGATACTGACCTGCGTCGACAGCCGCGCGCCCTTCGTGCCGATCGGGTCCTTGATCACCTGGACCATCAGCGTCTGGCCCTCGAACACGATCTTCTCGATCGGCTGGTGCGGCGCGCCCGACTGCGGCTCGCCCGCGAGGCGCGGATGCCAGATGTCGGCGACGTGCAGGAACGCCGCGCGTTCGAGGCCGATGTCGATGAACGCCGACTGCATGCCGGGCAGCACGCGCACGACCTTGCCGAGATAGATGTTGCCGACCCGCCCGCGCGACAGCGTGCGCTCGACGTGAAGCTCCTGCACCGCACCTTGCTGGACGAGTGCGACGCGCGTTTCCTGCGGCGTGAGGTTGATCAGGATTTCTTCGTTCATGGTGCGGTTCAGAAGGCGACGCGTGCGGTACGCAGCAGCGCGGCAGTCTCAAAAAGGGGCAGACCCATGATACCTGAATGGGACCCGTCGATTCGCTCGATGAATTCGGCCGCGCGGCCCTGGATCGCGTACGCGCCGGCCTTGCCGAACGGCTCGCCGGTTTCGACGTAGCGCACGTATGCGTCGCGCGGTGCGTTCGAAAAGCGTACCGACGAGCGCGACAGCGCGGGCGGCAGCAGTTCGCCGTCGGCACCGATCACGGCGACGGCGGTCAGGACTTCGTGTTCGCGGCCCGCGAGGCGGGTGAGCATCGCGAGCGCATCGTCGGCGTCGGCCGGCTTGCCGAGGATCGCGCCGTCGATCGTCACCGTGGTGTCCGCAACGAGCACCGGCGCGGCCGGTTTGCCGCTCGCGACGAGACGCGCACGCGCGGCCTCGGCCTTCGCGACGGTCACGCGCCGCACGTACGCGTCGGCGGCTTCGCCGGGCAGTTCGGCTTCGAGCGCCTCGGCGTCCTCGTCGGGGCGCGGCAGCAGCAGCTCGAAGCGTACGCCGATCTGCAGCAGCAGCTCCTGGCGGCGGGGGCTTTGCGAAGCGAGGTAAAGGATCGGGAAAAGCGCGGGGGACGTGCTGGACGGCATGGTGTCGTTATCTCGTTGAGCGCGCCCGGCGCGCGTCTCGAGGACGACACGTCATGCGCGGTGGTAGGGGTGATTCTGCGTGATGCTCCACGCCCGGTAAAGCTGTTCGGCGAGCAGCACGCGCACCATGCCGTGCGGCAGCGTCATGCTCGAGATGCGCAGCAGCACGTCGGCGCGTGCTTTCAGGTCCGGATCGAGCCCGTCGGCGCCGCCGATCACGAACGCGACGTCGCGGCCGTCCTGCTGCCAGCCGGGCAGCGCCTGCGCGAGCTGCATCGTGGTCCAGTCGCGGCCGCGCTCGTCGAGCGCGACGAGGCGCGCGCCCTTCGGCAGCGCGGCCTCGATCTTCTGCCGCTCGGCGGCCATCACGCTTTCGGCGCTGCGGCCGCCCGAACGCAGTTCAGGCTTGATTTCGCGCAACTCGATGCGCAGTTCGGGCGGCATCCGCTTCGTGTATTCGTCGAAGCCGGATGCGATCCAGCCGGGCATCTTGTGACCGACCGCGAGGATGAAAAGCTTCATCGACAGACGCGTGACGGCTCAACGGCGGCGGGCGGCCGTCTTGCGCGCCGGGCGTGCGGGCGCTTCTTCCTCTTCCTCGTCGTCTTCGCTCGCCGTGGCGAAGCCATTGCCCTTGCCGCCGCCCAGCTTCATCCGCACGGGCTTGTCGCCCCAGATTTCCTCGAGGTTGTAGTACTGGCGCAGCGCCGGTTGCAGGATGTGCACGACCGCGTCGCCGCAGTCGACCAGCACCCATTCGCCGGTGTCCTCGCCTTCGGAGCTGACGACGTCGCCGCCGGCTTCCTTGACCTTGTCGCGCACGTTCGACGCGAGCGCCTTGGTCTGGCGGTTGGAGGTGCCCGAGGCGACGACCACGCGGTCGAACAGTTCGGTCAGGTGGCTGGTGTTGAACACCTTGATGTCTTGCGCCTTGACGTCTTCGAGGGCGTCGACGATCACGCGCTGCAGTTTGCGAATATCCATGGATTCAGGAATGGTAGAGGCGATGTTGAAGAATATAGGCCCATACGGCGGCCGGCACATGTTCGGCCGATGCGTGGGGCATTTGCGCATGGCGTGCGATGCATTCGCGCAGGTGCGCGCGGATGTCGGTCGCGGCGATGTCGAACGAAAGGGTCGTATCGATCAGCAGGCGGCCTGCCGGCGTGGCCTTGAGCACGTCGGCGCCGGCCTGCCGCGCGGCGATTTCCCGCGCGACGTCCGGCGGCGCCGCGCCGAGCTCGAAGCCCGGGCGCGTCGACACGCCGATGTGCGCGTAGTCGAACAGCGTGCGCCAGTCGCGCCACGTATCGAGGCGCACGAGCTGGTCGGCGCCGATCAGCAGCGACAGCGATGCATCCGGGCCGATCCGCTCGCGCCAGCGCGCGAGCGTCTCGACCGTGTAGGTCGGGCCGGTGTGCTCGATCTCGTCGGTGGCGACGGTCACGGTCACGCCCGGCAGCACAAGCGAATCCGCCGCCGCGCGCGTCATCGCGAGCCGGTGCTCGGCGGCCGACACGTCGCGCTTCTGGTACGGCTGCCCGGCGGGCAGCAGCACGAGTTCGGTCAGGTCGAGCAGTTCGGCGAACCGGCGCGCGAGCGCGAGATGGCCGTCGTGGATCGGGTCGAAGGTACCGCCCAGCAAGCCGATACGACGCGGCAGCGGGGCGGGGCGGGCGGTGGTGTCCAGAAACGCGTCCTTTCGTTGGGGCAGCGGCACGCGCGGGCTCAGACCCAGTCGCGCGGCACGAGGAAGTCGCTATAGAGGCGCGCTTCCGGCGAACCCGGCTCGGGTTGCCAGTTGTAGCGCCAGTTCGCGACCGGCGGCATCGACATCAGGATCGACTCGGTCCGGCCGCCGCTTTGCAGGCCGAACAGCGTGCCGCGGTCGAACACGAGGTTGAATTCGACGTAGCGGCCGCGGCGGTAGGCCTGGAAGTCGCGCTCGCGCTCGCCGTACGGCAGCTCGGTGCGGCGCTCGACGATCGGCAGGTAAGCGTTCAGGAACGCATCGCCGACGCTTTGCATCAGGTCAAACGAGCGTTCGAAACCGGGCTCCGAGAAGTCGTCGAAGAAGATCCCGCCGATGCCGCGCGTCTCGTTGCGGTGCTTCAGGAAGAAATATTCGTCGCACCATTGCTTGAAGCGCGGGTAGAGCTCGGCGCCGAACGGGTCGAGCGCGTCCTTGCAGGTCTGGTGGAAATGCCGCGCGTCGTCCTCGAAGCCGTAAACCGGTGTCAGATCCATGCCGCCGCCGAACCAGAACACGGGCGCCTCGCCCGGTTTCGTCGCGATCAGCATCCGCACGTTCATGTGGACGGTCGGGCAGTACGGATTGCGCGGGTGCAGCACCAGCGACACGCCGAGCGCCTCGAAGCCGCGGCCCGCGAGCTGCGGGCGCGCCGCGCTCGCCGACGGCGGCAGCGCGTCGCCCGCGACGTCGGAAAAGCCGATTCCCGCGCGTTCGAACACGCGGCCGCCTTCGAGAATCCGCGTGCAGCCGCCGCCGCGCAGGCGTTCGGCCGGCCCGCGCTGCCACGTGTCGGTCGCGAGCGGCGTGCCGTCGAGCGCGCCGAGCGCGTCGGCGATCCGGGTCTGCAGGCTCTGGAGGTACGTGCGCACACGCGCCACGTCGTAGGTCGAATCGGTCATGTCTGGACTGGCGGCCCCCGCCTGACGCGGGGGCCGTAAAAAAAGCATCTGCCGGGCATTCTATCGAACCCCGGCAGAGGGGCCGCCGCCGCGCGGGCGCGGGGCGGCGATTGCGACGTCACGTGCTCTTGCGGTTGAGCGCGCGAAAGCCGATGTCGCGGCGGTACTGCATGCCTTCGAAATTGATCTGGTTGATCGTGTCGTACGCATGCTGCTGCGCTTCGCGCACCGAATCGGCGAGGCCGACCACGCACAGCACGCGACCGCCCGACGTCACGAGCTTGTCGCCGTCGGCGAGCGTCGTGCCCGCATGGAACGTCACGGCCTGTTCGGTTTCGGCCGGGATGCCGTTGATGCGGTCGCCCTTGCGCGGCGCGTCCGGGTAGCCGTGCGCGGCGAGCACGACGCCCAGCGCGGTGCGGCGATCCCAGTCGAGCTCGACCGTGTCGAGCGTGCCTGCGATCGCCTGCTCGACGACCTTCGAGAAATCGCTCTTCAGGCGCGCCATGATCGGCTGCGTTTCCGGGTCGCCCATCCGGCAGTTGAACTCGAGCGTGCGCGGATTGCCGTCCTTGTCGATCATCAGGCCCGCGTACAGGAAGCCCGTGAAGCGGATGCCGTCCTTCTCCATCCCGCGCACGGTTGGCATGATGATCTCGCGCATCACGCGTGCATGCATCTGCGGCGTGACGATCGGCGCGGGCGAATACGCGCCCATGCCGCCGGTGTTCGGGCCGCGATCCTCGTCGAGCAGGCGCTTGTGGTCCTGGCTGGAAGCCAGCGCCAGCGCGTGCTTGCCGTCGACCATCACGATGAAGCTGGCTTCCTCGCCATCGAGGAATTCCTCGATCACGACGCGCGCGCCGGCATCGCCGAGCTTGTTGCCCGACAGCATCATGTCGACGGCCGCATGCGCTTCTTCGAGCGTCATCGCGACGACGACGCCCTTGCCGGCCGCGAGGCCGTCGGCCTTCACGACGATCGGCGCGCCCTTCGCGTCGATGTACGCGTGGGCGGCGGCCGCATCGGAGAAGGTTTCGTAGTCGGCGGTCGGAATGTTGTGGCGCTTCATGAACGCCTTCGCGAAATCCTTCGAGCTTTCGAGCTGCGCGGCTTCGCGGGTCGGGCCGAATACCTTCAGGCCGCGTGCGCGGAACAGGTTGACGATGCCGGCCGCGAGCGGCGCTTCCGGCCCGACGAGCGTGAACGCGACGCCTTCGCGCTCCGCGAAATCGGCGAGTTCGTCGAGCGCCGTGATGTCGACGTTCTTCAGACGCTCGTCCTGCGCCGTGCCGCCATTGCCGGGCGCGACGTAGACCATCTGGACGCGCGGCGATTGCGCGAGCTTCCACGCCAGCGCATGTTCGCGGCCGCCGGAACCGACGACGAGTAGTTTCATGGGATTCCCCGCAGACTAGAAAACAGGGCGGCCGGCACGCTCAGGCGCGCCGGCCGCGAAATCGGTCGGGCCGCCGTCGCAACGCTGCGCGCGGCGGCCGGCATCTCATTCCTCGACGATGACGGCGTTTGTATACACGTCCTGCACGTCGTCGAGGTTCTCGAGCGCGTCCAGGAGCTTCTGCATCTTCGCCGCGTCGTCGCCGGTGAATTCGACTTCGTTCTGCGGCTTCATCGTCACTTCGGCGAGTTCGGCCTTGAAGCCGGCGGCTTCGAGCGCGTCCTTCACCGCGGAAAACGCCTGCCAGTCGCACAGCACCTCGATCGAGCCGTCGTCGTTCGTGTTCACGTCGTTCGCGCCGGCTTCGAGCGCGGCTTCCATCAGCGCGTCTTCCGACGTGCCGGGCGCGAACAGGAACTGGCCGACGTGATCGAACATGAACGCGACGGAGCCGTCGGTGCCCATGTTCCCGCCGAACTTCGAGAATGCGTGGCGCACTTCCGCGACCGTGCGGGTGCGATTGTCGGTCAGCGTGTCGACGATGATCGCCGCGCCGCTGATGCCGTAGCCTTCGTAACGGATTTCTTCGTAGTTCGCGCCGTCCGCGCCGCCGACGCCGCGATCGATCGCACGCTTGACGTTGTCCTTCGGCATGTTCGCGTCGGCTGCCTTGTCGACCGCGAGACGCAGGCGCGGGTTCGAGTTGACGTCGCCGCCGCCGAGGCGCGCCGCGACCTGGATTTCCTTGATCAGGCGGGTCCAGATCTTGCCGCGCTTCGCGTCGGCCGCAGCCTTCTTATGCTTGATGTTGGCCCATTTCGAATGACCAGCCATACCTTTCTCCGTGCCCGGGCGCGCAGCGCGGGCGATTGTTTCAGTGTGTCGTTGAATCGGCGGCCGTTTCGGCGGGCATGAAGCCGCGGGGCCGCGCGTGTCGAGTGGATCGTGATTTTATCACGCGGCGACCGCCGCTTCGGGGCCGCCGCGCATGGCCGAACGGCCGGGGCGGCCGTCGCGGCGCGCCGGGACGCGCGGCATGGCGGCGCCCGACGCCCGGTGCGCTCAGTTCTTGGTGCCGAACAGGCGGTCGCCGGCGTCGCCCAGGCCCGGCACGATGTACGCGTGTTCGTTCAGATGCGAGTCGAGCGACGCGACGAACAGCTTCACGTCGGGGTGCGCGTCCTGGAACACCTGCACGCCCTCGGGCGCGGCGACCAGCGCGACGAACATGATGTTCGCGGCCGGCACGTTGCGGCGCTTGAGCACGTCGACCGCATGCACGGCCGAATAGCCGGTCGCGACCATCGGGTCGCACAGGATGAAGATGCGGTCTTCCAGGTCCGGCAGGCGCACCAGGTATTCGACCGGACGGTGGTCCTCGGCGCGGTACACGCCGATGTGGCCGACGCGCGCGGACGGCACCAGGTCGAGCAGGCCGTCCGACATCCCGATGCCCGCGCGCAGCACGGGCACGATCGCGAGCTTCTTGCCGGCGATCACCGGCGCGTCGACCGCCACCAGCGGGGTTTCGACCCGCTTGGTCGTGATCGGCAGGTTGCGGGTGATCTCATAGCCCATCAGCAGCGTGATCTCGCGCAGCAGTTCGCGGAACGTGCGCGTGGACGTGTCCTTGTCGCGCATGTGCGTGAGCTTGTGCTGGATCAGCGGGTGATCGGTGATGAAGAGGTTCGGGAAACGGCTGTCCTGTTTCATGACGGGGTGCCTTGGCGGCAAAAGGGGATCGGGGGCGGCGGCGGCCATGAGCCGGCCGCCGCTCATGGCCGCAATTTTACCAAGGCGCGCCGCGCGATCCGGATATTATCGACGTCTCACGACAATCCGCGTGCCGCGCACGCCCGTTTGCCCGCCGCCGGCGGCCACGCGGGCCCGTGCCGGCACGCGCGCCACCAGGGAAACGACGATGGATCTCGGCATCGAAGGAAAGACCGCGCTCGTGTGCGCGGCCAGCAAGGGCCTCGGGCGCGGCTGCGCGGAAGCGCTGGCCGCCGAGGGCGTGAACCTCGTGATCGTCGCGCGCACGCGCGACACACTGGAGGAAACCGCGGAAGAGATCCGCGCCGGCGCGAACGTGTCGGTCACGGCGGTCGCGTGCGACATCACGACGCCGGACGGCCGCGCGGCCGCGCTCGCCGCGTGCCCGCAGCCGGACATTCTCGTGACGAATGCCGGCGGCCCGCCGCCCGGCGACTTCCGCGACTTCTCGCACGGCGACTGGATCCGTGCGCTCGAGTCGAACATGCTGACGCCGATCGAGCTGATCCGCGCGACCCTCGACGGGATGATCGGCCGCGGCTTCGGCCGGATCGTCAACATCACGAGTTCGGCCGTGAAGGCGCCGATCGACGTGCTCGCGCTGTCGAACGGCGCCCGCTCGGGGCTGACCGGCTTCGTCGCGGGGCTGTCGCGCAAGGTCGCGGGGCAGGGCGTGACGATCAACAACCTGCTGCCGGGGCTGTTCGACACCGACCGGATCGCGACCACGCTCGCCGCGTCGGCGCAGGCGCAGGGCGTGACGGTCGACGAGATGCGCGCGCGGCGCACCAGGGACATCCCGGCCGGGCGCCTCGGCACGCGCGCCGAGTTCGGCGCGGCCTGCGCGTTCCTGTGCAGCGTGCACGCCGGCTACATTACCGGGCAGAACTGGTTGCTCGACGGCGGCGCGTATCCGGGTACGTTCTGACCCGCGCTTTTCGCTTCACGACGACAACAACCGAACGACGAAGGAACTGGAGATGAGCAAACCCCGCATCGCACTGATTGCGCACGACGCGAAGAAGGACGAGATCGTCGCGCTCGCGGGCCAGTATCGCGAGACGCTCGCGCAATGCCGGCTGGTCGCGACCGGCACGACGGGCGGCCGTATCGCCGCCGCGCACGGGCTCGAGGTCGAGCGCAAGCTGTCGGGGCCGCTCGGCGGCGACCTGCAGATCGGTGCGGAACTCGCCGACGGCCGCGTCGACATCGTCGTGTTCCTGCGCGACCCGATGACCGCACAGCCGCACGACCCCGACATCACGGCGTTGGTGCGCGCATGCGACGTGCACGACGTGCCGGTCGCGACCAACGTCGCGACCGCGCGGATGCTGCTCGACGATCTGGCGCGGAACATGCAGGACGTTTGCTAGGCGCGGGCATCGGCCGATTGTCCCTGCCGGCGGCAGGGCCATGCACGAACGGTGCCGACGCGCGAGAATCGTGCGTCGCCACGCGCGCCTGCCGGCACTCGCACGAATCGGTGCGGCGCGCGCATCGGCGCCCCGGATTTCCCTGACTGACAGACAGAAGAGGAGCAAAACGATGCCGAAAGCAATCCGTTACGACCAGCCGGGCGGCCCGGACGTGATGAAGTGGGTCGATGTCGAGGTCGGCGCGCCGAAGGCGGGCGAAGTCCGCATCCGGCAGCACGCGGTCGGGCTCAACTACATCGACGTGTATTTCCGCACGGGCCTGTATCCGCAACAGCTGCCGGCCGGCCTCGGGATGGAGGCGGCGGGCGAGGTGACGGCCGTCGGCGACGGCGTGACCGCGTTCAAGGCCGGCGACCGTGTCGCCTACGTCGGCCAGCCGCCCGGCGCGTATGCGCAGGAGCGCGTGATGCCGGCCGAGCGCGTCGTGAAGCTGCCGGACGGCATCAGCTACGACGACGCGGCATCGGTGATGCTGCAGGGCCTGACCGCGCACTATCTGCTGCGCCGCACGTACCCGGTGAAGGCCGGCGACACGATCCTGATCCATGCGGCGGCCGGCGGCGTGGGCTTGCTCGTGTGCCAGTGGGCAAAGGCGCTCGGCGCGACCGTGATCGGTACGGTCGGCTCCGACGAGAAGGCCGAGCTCGCGAAGGCGCACGGCTGCGATCATCCGATCGTCTACACGCGCGAGAACTTCACGCAGCGCGTGAAAGAGATCACGAACGGCGCGGGCGTGCCGGTCGTCTACGATTCGATCGGCAAGGACACCTATATCGGCTCGCTCGACAGCCTCGCGCCGCTCGGCTACTTCGTCAGCTTCGGCAATGCGTCGGGGCCGCTGCCGCCGATCGACTCGAAGGAATTCTCGTCGCGCGGCTCGCTGTTCTTCACGCGACCGACGCTGTTCTCGTACATCGCGAAGCGCGCCGATCTCGAAGCCGCGGCCGCCGAGCTGTTCGACGTGATCCTGTCGGGCAAGGTGAAGACGAGCATCAACCAGCGCTATCCGCTTGCCGAAGTCGGCCGCGCGCATGCCGATCTCGAAGCACGCAAGACCACCGGCTCGACGATCCTGGTTCCCTGACGCATCCTTTCTCGTGCCGGCGTCACGCCGGCACATCCCGGGCGGCGCCGGCGGGCCGCCCGTCCTGCCTCCTGTCTTCCGGCCTGTCCGACGTCCCGTCCACTGTTCCCGCTGTACGCGTTTACGCGTTTTTTACACCCGCCCCGATACCTTTGACCCGCCCTTTACGCGCGTTCCCATAAGGTTCTAGTCGTCCGATTTCGACGACGGAGAACAAAAAATGGATGGGGTTTTCATCGGCGCACTGGTGCTCTTCACCGCGCTGATCCTCGGTTTGCTTGCCGGTTGCGACAAGCTCGTGCAATACGGTCGCGGGGGGCGGGCATGACCTGGATGCTTTGGCTGGCGGGCGCCTCGACGGCCCTGCTGTTCGCGTATCTCGTCTTTGCGCTGCTGCGCGCGGAGGACATCGAATGAACGCGAACAACCTGTTGCAGATGGGGCTGTTCATCGTCGTGCTGCTGGCGGCGGCCGTACCGGTCGCGCGCTACCTGAGCGCGGTGATGGACGGCAGCTCGCGCGTCGTGCGCGTGTTCGGGCCGCTCGAACGCGCGCTGTACCGCATCGCCGGCGTCGACGCGGGCACCGAAATGAACTGGAAGCAGTACACGGTCGCGACGATTGCATTCAACGCGCTCGGCGTGCTGTTCCTTTATGCGCTGCTGCGCCTGCAGGGCTTCCTGCCCGGCAACCCGCAGCAGTTCGGCGCGATGACGCCCGACGGCGCGTTCAACACGGCCGTCAGTTTCGTCGCCAACACGAACTGGCAGGACTACACGCCCGAGCAGACCGTCAGCTATCTGTCGCAGATGCTCGGCCTGACGGTGCAGAACTTCCTGTCGGCGGCGACCGGCATCGTCGTCGTGATCGCGCTGATCCGCGGCTTCGCGCGCCACACCGCGCAGACGATCGGCAACTTCTGGGTCGATCTCACGCGCGTGACGCTGTACGTGCTCGTGCCGATGGCGGCGCTCGTCGCCGCGCTGCTGATGAGCCAGGGCGTGCTGCAGAACATGAAGGCGTACCAGGACGTGCCGGTGTTGCAGGCGAGCACGTATGCGGCGCCGAAGCTCGACGCGCAGGGCAACCCGGTGAAGGACGACAAGGGTAACGCCGTCACGGTGCCGACCCCGCTCACGAAGCAGACGCTCGCGATGGGGCCGGTAGCTTCCCAGGAAGCGATCAAGATGCTCGGCACCAACGGCGGCGGCTTCTTCAACGCGAACTCCGCGCACCCGTACGAGAACCCGACGCCGTTCGCGAACTTCATCGAGATCTTCGCGATCCTGATCATCCCGGCCGCGCTGTGCCTGGTATTCGGCCGCATGATCGGCGACCGCCGGCAGGGCATCGCGGTGCTCGCGGCGATGACGGTCGCGTTCGCGGTCGCGACCGGCGTCGAGGTGAGCGCCGAGCAGGCCGGCAACCCGACGCTCGCCGCGCTGCACGTCGACCAGTCGGCCGGCGCGCTGCAGCCGGGCGGCAACATGGAGGGCAAAGAAACCCGCTTCGGGATCGCGCAGACCGGCATCTTCACGGTCGCGACGACGGCCGCGTCGTGCGGTGCGGTCGACGCGATGCACGATTCGCTGACGCCGGTCGGCGGCCTCGTGCCGATGCTGCTGATGCAGCTCGGCGAGGTGGTCTTCGGCGGGGTCGGCTCGGGCCTCTACGGGATGCTCGTGTTCGCGCTGCTCGCGGTGTTCGTCGCCGGCCTGATGATCGGCCGCACGCCGGAATACGTCGGCAAGAAGATCGAATCGTACGAGATGAAGATGGTGTCGATCGTCGTGCTGCTCACGCCGCTGCTCGTGCTGGTCGGCACGTCGATCGCGGTGCTGGCGGACGCGGGCAAGGCCGGCATCGCGAACCCGGGCCCGCACGGCTTCTCGGAAATCCTCTATGCGTTCAGCTCGGCCGCGAACAACAACGGCAGCGCGTTCGCGGGCCTGACGGTCGGCACGCCGTTCTACAACTGGATGACCGCGATCGCGATGTGGTTCGGCCGCTTCGGCACGATCGTGCCGGTGCTGGCGATCGCAGGCTCGCTCGCCGCGAAGAAGCGCATCGCGGTGACGAGCGGCACGCTGCCGACCCACGGCCCGCTGTTCGTCGTGCTGCTGCTCGGCACCGTGCTGCTGGTGGGCGCGCTGACCTACGTGCCGGCGCTCGCGCTCGGCCCGGGTGTCGAGCACCTGATGATGTGGCTGGGCGCGTGACGCGCGCCCGCATGGCGACACATTGAAAAGACTGAAGAGCTTGAAGAGATCGCAATGACTCAACATTCCGCAACACGGTCCATGTTCGATCCGGCGCTGCTGCGCCCGGCGATCGTGGATTCGTTCAAGAAACTCACGCCGCGCACGCAGTTCCGCAACCCGGTGATGTTCTGCGTGTACGTCGGCAGCATCCTCACCACGATCCTGTGGATCGCCGCGCTCGCCGGCCAGGCCGAGGCGCCCGCGGGCTTCATCCTCGCGGTCACGCTGTGGCTGTGGTTCACCGTGCTGTTCGCGAACTTCGCCGAAGCGCTCGCCGAAGGGCGCTCGAAGGCGCAGGCCGCGTCGCTGCGCAGCGCGAAGAAGGACGTGATGGCGAAGAAGCTGAACGAGCCGCATCCGAAGTCGCCGATCCGCATCACGACCGCGTCCGACCTGCGCAAGGGCGACGTGGTGCTGGTCGAGACCGGCGACGTGATCCCGGCCGACGGCGAGGTCGTCGACGGCGTCGCGTCGGTCGACGAGTCGGCGATCACCGGCGAATCCGCGCCGGTGATCCGCGAATCGGGCGGCGATTTCTCGTCGGTGACGGGCGGCACGCGCGTGCTGTCCGACTGGATCGTCGTCAAGGTCACCGCGAACCCCGGCGAGGCGTTTCTCGACCGGATGATCGCGATGGTCGAAGGCGCGAAGCGCAAGAAGACGCCGAACGAGGTCGCGCTGACGATCCTGCTCGTCGCGCTGACGATCGTGATGCTGCTCGCGACCGCGACGCTGCTGCCGTTCTCGATGTTCTCGGTCGACGCGATGAAGGCCGGCCACGTGGTGACGATCACCGCGCTCGTCGCGCTGCTCGTGTGCCTGATCCCGACGACGATCGGCGGGTTGCTGTCCGCGATCGGCGTGGCCGGGATGAGCCGGATGATGCAGGCGAACGTGATCGCGACGTCGGGCCGCGCGGTGGAAGCGGCCGGCGACGTCGACGTGCTGCTGCTCGACAAGACCGGCACGATCACGCTCGGCAACCGCCAGGCGTCGACGTTCGTGCCGGCGCCGGGCGTGACCGAGGAAGCACTGGCCGATGCCGCGCAACTGTCGTCGCTCGCGGACGAAACGCCGGAAGGGCGCAGCATTGTCGTGCTCGCGAAGGAGCGCTTCAACATCCGCCAGCGCGACATGGCGCAACTGCACGCGACGTTCCTCGGTTTTTCCGCGCAGACGCGGATGAGCGGCGTCGACCTGCCCGGCCGCGAGATCCGCAAGGGCGCGGCCGACGCGATCCGCCGCTACGTCGAAAC